>NZ_JAHZMK010000008.1:0-235 GCF_020387775.1 Photorhabdus antumapuensis | reverse complement strand
CCAATATTCTCACCAAAAAAGGGAAAGGCCATGCGCTGGCGGTAATGGGCGGTGGCGCGAACGTCCTCACGCATATAGGTGACGGCAAGACCACGGGCGTTATGCTGGGTGGCGCGAATATCTTGACCAAAGTCGGAAAGGGTGACACGACCGGCATCATGTTCGGCATTGGCAACGTGTTGACCCAGGTTGGCGACGGTTGGACACTGGGCGTGATGGCTGCGGCGGGGAATAT
>NZ_JAHZMK010000079.1:0-18206 GCF_020387775.1 Photorhabdus antumapuensis | reverse complement strand
ATTAAAAGATAACTCGTGGCCCTGACCAACGGGGTGCTGCGCTTATCCATCGTACTCTCTCTTTTCTTAAGTTAATCGGGCTTCGGTGATGAAACGGTAATCTTTCCATAGAAAATATTGATAATTTGATAGTGATATAAGCAAACTATTCTAATGTGTAATTAATTCACTGTCTGAATGGATAGTGCGAAATGTGATCATCGTTCGATTTTTTAATCCCGATAATGGGGAATCGGTTATATTAAATGTCGCTAAATCGCGGTAAGGCTGGAGATATTGTTTCCTTATGCCCGCCCGGACGCTTTCAGTTTTCGGGTAAGGTTTTACGCCTCGGGCCTGACCATTGGGGCAGGGCGATCCCACGATGAAAAAACCGGTAAAAAACGTCATCATTAAAGGTAGGAGACCGTGATTAAAGGTTTTTCAACGCGAGTAAAAAACTTGATGCTATACTGACATTAAAAGAGAAAACGTCAGGGAAAACGGGGGGTAAGTTGATTAATGCGGTAACCAAAATGGCAGTGTTAACTTAATAACAAGAATATGCGATGAAATTAAAACCTTTAACCTCATTAAGCATATTAGCCGCGAAAAAATCACCAAAAAACGGAAAAACCATTCGGTTTAGAAAAACAGCTCAATGAAAAGTCATGCACTCAATGAGTTTTTAATTAAAAAATAATAAACCACCGGGATAATAATCGTTTTACAGGTATATACCTTTCACCTTTTTAACATTATTCACTTTCTCTTTTTACTTTTCTCTTTTTAATAATTGCAAACTCCTTTTTATCGATAATATATCAGCTAAGGGTTAAAAAATCAGCTCTCCATTAGTGCCCTATTTAAAGAAACACCGAGTAATTAAAAATGGCCTGTTTCTTATCATATTTAATGCATTTAACCTTCCTCTTATTTTACATTGATTTAACCTACCATGATCATTTAAAAATGATAATACAGAGAGATTAAAAACTTCATATAAAATTCTGATTTAACACAATAAGTAAAAATTATTATCAGGACAGTTAATTACATTTCATCGAAATCCATTAATTATTAACTGAAAATTAAAATAAATCAGTAAAAAAACGGGTTAATTAGGCAGAACTTAAATCCTGAAAAAAGGTTGATTATCTGAAAAAACATAAAAGGGTGTCTTTATATCGTCAGGTTATTTTAATTTTTCTCCTTTATGCGGCCTAGGTTTTAAATAGCGTTCTGAAAGGCAGTTAAAGCAGGTTAATAAGGAAAATAGACAATATTATTATTCATGGTGAAAGCACAAACCCCGTTATTTTAAACGAGGTTTGTCAGCGATCTGGACAAAAGGGGCATTGTGCCCCTTTTGTTGTTTCTCGTGCTACCTTATAGCAGTGATGGCACCAGCATCGCCTGCGTGGCCTGACGGTTTTGCGGCAGGTGCTCGCGGGCACCGCCGATATCAGGGAACGAGGCCATTGCCCCGCTCAGCTTCGCCAGGCTCGGCCCGTCCGCGTCCGGGACAGAAACAACTGTATTGGGCGTGATGACGGGTTGTTTGCTGGCCCAAGACAGTTCTACCAGCCCTCCTTTGGTGTAACCCCGCTGGGTAAAGTTCTTGACCAGGTGGTCTACGCTGACCACCGACGAGGTGCCCGCTAGCTCGATCTCCAGATGCCGATGGGCCGTGGCTTGGCTGCCAAATACCTGACGTACCACCAAGGCCGTTCCGTTGCTGGAATCGGTCAACATCAAATCGTCATCGTGGCGGCTCACCAGAATGCTCTCCGGATCAGCCAACGGTAGGATCAGGCGGTCCAGGGCTTGGCCCGAATCGTCGTTGTCGATGACCACCGTACGGTAATGGGACCACATCGCTTGGCTGAGGCGATAGGTATCGCTATCGGCTCCGCCATGCAGCACCACGCTGTCGACACCGGCAATGAGCGGTAGCGTCAGTTCGTCTTTGCTGCCGCCTACACCTCCACCTTGAAGCAGAAGGGAAGAACCGACGCGCTCCACTCCCGTAAACCTGTTGAGTATCTGCGCGTTTCCTTCCTTGAGCTGGTACAGCGCTTGGGTCGTCGGGCTGTACACATACGCTACCTTTTCTCCTGCGGCGATCCCCACGAAACGCAGGTTGTTCGAGACAGGGAGGCCATTACCCGAAAATACCTGACCGCTGCCGACATCGAACCAGCTTGGCACAGGGTTGTCCTGCAAAGTCAGAACCCCTTTGGCTTGCCATTGATCAGCGAGTTTGGTGAGTGCCTGCGGCAGTTGGGCCAAGTTGTTTTGCTGCCAGCCTTTGTCAATGCCAACTAGCTGCAACTTGCCGTTGTCAGCTCGTAGCAAGATCTCGCCCTTGGTTGTGATCAGGCGCATGCCAGCATCGACCTGTTGCGCTGATTTGAGATGCAATTCGGGTGTCAACTCACTGGCAGTGGGAAGTTGCGCCGAAACTTCAAGCACCTCGTCGGTACCGAACGCGGCAGCCAGCGCGTCGGCAGTCATAGGTGGCTGACGATATAACTTACCACTGGTAGGTTCGAACAGTCGTGCGCTGGAGCCGTCCGCTTTGAATCCCAGGAACTGTAGATGCTTATCTTGCAGGGGAGCCGAAGCCACCACTACTTGGCCATTGTGGTACCACACCGGCAGCAGGCTTTTGCTGTCGGTGCCCTTGACCCCGAACACTGCTAGGGTGGCTTTGCCGTCGGTGACGCTGGCGAGATCCTGCCACCAGTGGGTACGTCCCTTGAGCCAATGTTCGTTGACCGCTTCGTAGTTAAGCTGTCCCTGTGCATCAAACTGGGCCACACGCCCATCCTCGGTAATGGCGAGCAGGTTACCGTTCAGGTTGATCAGGTTGGCTAACGCTGGAGTGCTGATGCGCAATGCACTAGGATGTCTGGCGTCGAGAATAGCCTGGCCGGGACCCTCCTGGCGGAATAGAGCCTTCTGCTTCTTGCTGTAGAAGAAGAACACTTCCGTGCCAGCGGGGCGGGGAATACTGCCCGCCAACACCAAGTCAGCCGGGATCGGCCAGGCACTGCGGGTCTGTTCGTGCCCTTCGAACTGCAAAGCCTGATCCGCCGGTGGCGCCAGATTCGGCTTGATCAGCGTCCCGTCGCTGGTGCGTATCCAGTAGCGGTGCGGTACGCCAGCCGCATCCATGCCGAACACCGTGACCAGCGCCGCACTGGTCGGCTGGATCAGCCGTGCGCCCAGTGTATACATCGGAGTTTCATGCTGTGTGCTATTGTTCTCGTAGTCCTGAAGTATGACCTTGAGTTCATCACGATGCCGGTCGGTGCGTGCCAAAAGCTGGAGCAGTGCATCATCACCTACCACACTAACCAACTCCATTCGGTCACCGAGGATTCGATAGCTCAGTTCAGCCTTTCTCTTCTTTAGCTGATAACGGCGTGCCAGGTAGACCGAATCTCCTTCCTGCCATAGTCGACTGATCTTACCCGCATTCTGGCTGAACCACGGCTCAAACTGTGCGTCGACCTGTCCGGTGGCGACATTTATCCGCCATGCCGCCGCGTTGTCGGCATCAAAGAAATAGGCATGGTCGCCCATCACCGCGCCTAGTTGGGCATGTCTGGCCTGTTTGTGGGTGGTGTTAGTGAACAGCATCCGTTCATTGGCTACGTCGTAGAAAGCTCGACCAACATCACGTCCGTTGTGGCGGTAATTCTCCACCACCACGTACTGCCCGTGCAATTGATGCGCCTTGGCCAAATCACTCAGGTGCTGCTCGATTTGTTGGCCGGGCACTTGCCAGTTGCTTGCATCTTCGCTTACTACCTGAGTTGTCAGGCCGGCAAAGTCGACTTCGCGCACCTCGCCCGTGCCATTGACCACCAATACCTGCCCGTTCTGGGCCGGGTCGAGCTCTACCACAACCCCACCGACCACCAGTCGGTTCTTCGATACGCTGATACTGCCACTAGCGAGTTGGCTGCTGTCGATAATCCAGCGCGACAACGCACTGTCGCCATCGCTCGTGAGCTTAATTTGGGTGCCTTCGTTGAGGCCGATCCGGTACTTGCCGCTCGCTCCTTTGATCTCGTAGCGCAAAAAGCCATGTAGCTCTTTGGGTAGCTCGGGCACCACCAGTTGCCGGTCGCGTTGATCGAGCACCACTTCGATTGGGGTGTCGACGTACTCATGATGAATTCTGCGGATTGTCTCCTCACCCGGGAAGATGTAGAAGTCGTAGTCGAACCGCTTGTCTTCCTCGAGTTTGCGGATTACGTCAAAGCCGGCGTCGTGGCGTGTGGTGGCACCGGGAAGTAGCATGTATTCGTAGCTGATGTAGGACTTGGGCGTACCCGGCAGGATCACAACACTGCTGTCGCCGTGCCCGAGGGGCCGGGAGACATCCTTGTAACCAATGCCGCTGCGCACTTCGATCGCTTGACCACGGTCATGGACCATTCGCGGAAAGTCACCAGCCCAGAAGAAGTAATTGATTTTCCCTGAACCGGTAGAGCCGGAGTGAGTGCGGTAGATGTACTGGCTGTCGAAGCTGATCTGGTTCTTGCGCAAGTCGAGGCTTTTGACCACCGCCCCGGCCAGAGGTACCAGCACCTCTTTCTCGTTGTCATATCGATAGCCATTGCCTTTGTACGCCTTATCGACCGTATCGAAGTACCGGCCCACCGCCTTAGCATCCTCGGCGACCGCACCAAAGGCTTGCGCCAGTGCCGTAAAGCCCACCGCGAGCCCGCCAAGGATCACCCCGGCCCCACCGAGTACTGCTCCGGCCGTCGAGGCTCCGACCAACCCAGCTCCCACCCCGGCTGCGCCAGTGACGAAGCTGGCCGAATCGAACGCTAACTGGGTTCCGAACACCGCCTTCTGCACATCGTTCTCGGCGTGGGCCAGCTCATAGGCATCCAGCCCGACCATAGCTCCGCCAAATAACACCCCGGCGCCTTCGTTAACAGTGTGTCCTAGGGTGGAGGCAAAGTCCTTGAACGAGGTTTCGGCCGCTACCACTTCGCCACGCAGCGCCGTGCGCACCAGTTCAGTGACCTTGGTCGCGTCTTGCACGCCACCGTGAGCCATCTGGACAAAGTTGAGGTAACTGTGGACCTTGAGCGCGGTGGCTAGATCAGGCGAAGCGATCCCACGTGCCGCATCGTTGCGGTTCTTGTCGGCAAACCACTGGATCAATGTCTGCACCGCAAACCCGGCGTTCAACCCATCAACCGAAGCAGCCTCGTTGACACTGGCCTTGGGTCGTATCTGGCCGCGTTCGAGGGTGAAATGCTGGCTCAGGGTAAGCATATGTTCATCGACGAAGCGGCGGAATTCGGTAAAAGTGGCATCGCCGCTGCTCACCCAACGGGTCTCCTCGGGGTGATCGCGATTGATGAACTGAATCCGGTAGCGGCCTTCGCCTTGGTCCTCGGTATTGCCAATCACCGGCATCCAGCGCTGGTCCAGATTGTTTTCCTGAGCGAGCCGTGTACTGGCCTCGTCGAACCTTGCTCCCCACTGCTCGGCATCAAGGGTCATCAATGCGGTGTGCAGTCGGGTATCCTTGACAATCCGTACCTGAGCATTGACTATCTGCTCAACCTGCCGCCGTTGCTCTATGACTGTAGCCAGTTCACCGGGGCGGGTTAGGTCGGCTACATCCAGGCCGTTACCCACCGACACCTCGGCCATCTTGTCGGTATTGATCTCCACCAGATTGAAGACAGGGACCGATTCGCTGCCAAGCGAACCGTAGTGAACAGCCAGTTTGTGCTTTACCAAGTGTTGCTTCATGGCTTGGGAGAAGTTGGCTGCGTTGTTGAAGGCAAAAATCCCGACATTTGGGTCATAGAAATAGTAACGACGCCCTTTGGCTCCGATTGTACTCCCTACCATCATCGAATGATCCGGGGTATTAAGCGCGAATGTCGAGGTCCCGGTTGCCTTTTTCAGCAGGGAAACTACCTCGGACAATGTGACCCGTCCCCGCGTCGTTGATGCCTGTACGGCCTCAATATTGGAGTGCAGCTTGAGCAGGCTGTTTTTCAGTAGCGTGGAACTGCCTGCTTGGGGATCGGCGGCGGCCAGAAAGAGTTTTTCCACCAGACTATTGATACCCGCTTCGCCACTACTGGCCAGTGCTACTGCCATGGCCCTGACCAAGGGATAGCAACGGCCGCCGGACTTATCGCCAGTCAGCGACAGATAAAAGTCTTGCGGCATCAGGCGGTCGAAACTGCTACCGGCGCGATGAAAATTCTCACTGTACACTGCCGTCCACTTCAATACCTTGTCGATGTACTCAGCCTGACTGGTTTCGGTAATGCGAGCGCTCAAGGCACCCCGTTGCTTGGGGGTAAGCTGACCTTTGAGAAATAGGCGCTTCATTTCCAATGCTGACATCCTGTCGTACACCCCTGGGATACTGATATCGCGGAAGTTGCGCAGGCCATCGGCAAACGCGGTACCCTGCACACTATGCTGGTAAGCTTCGGCGATCGCATAACGTTCGCCCACGTTGTTGATGTTCTCCTGCTCACCGTTCTGAATGGACATATCGTCAATCCGCACCACGGCAGCCACGCCGTTCTTGGACTTGATCTGTTGCCATAACCAGCTTTGTTCGACAAAGCTCGCTTCACGCAGGACCGTATCGTATTGCGCCTTGTAGAACTCCAGAGTGATATCGATCTGCTTTATCTGTTGGTCAATTAGGGCGTACTGAGAGGTATTGTGCCGGTCTTCATAGAGTTTGTTTCGCTTGTCCATCAACGGCTTGGTGTCAGCGTTGATCCGGTCGTGAACTTCGGTGCGCAGCTTGGTCCATGCGGCAATTGCCGGATGATCAGGTGCAAATTCACCCTCTGTGTATACATCGTCGGTGACCCCTTCGACTGACACCCCGAACTGGGCAGCGACCTTTTTCAGTTGTTGATGCACTTGCTCGCGGTAGGTGGTGAATTGAGCTTGGTTGCGTTCAACCAATTGGCTGCCCGCGACCTGGATCGAGAGCGCTTCCTCGCTGTCGCGCAGCTTCGGCCAGATCATCTGGCCGTCTCGTTGATATTCCTGACGCTGGAACACTAGCTGCCATTCGCCATTGGCATACTGCATGTAGGCCGCCGCGAGGCCCTCGGCGTTACCGGATACCCGGTAATCCTTATAGTCCACTGCCATGACCACGTTGTCATACAGCAGTGAACTGTTGGCTCGACCGTCGTGGTAGACCCGGTAGGTATTGGCATCAAGACTGGTCACCACCAGCGATCCGCCCGATAGCGTTCCGGTGAACAGAAAGTTCCTAGCGGCTGCATGCTTGGGAATGTCCACATAGGCCGGCGACGCATTAGTCTGGTTGGCGCTGTTGTAACCAAGGAAATATGCCGGCACTCTGTCAGCGTTCCTCGCCGTTATATCATTGGCACTTCGATTGGTGTATTCGAGCTCATATAAGCCTGACCCGATTTTCACTAGCTGGGCGTTCCCTTCCGCCGGGAGGCTCCCCGACCTGATTAATGTCTCGGCACTGATGGTGTTGGATCTGGCGAACAACACTGGATCGTCAGTGAACTGCTGGATGTCGGTGCTGCTCTGACGGGGTTCGTATCCACCATTCATGGGCACCAGCCCTCCCTTGAGCTCGCGATCCCGTACCGCTTGCGTTAGCAACGCCGGGTTGTGTACATCGTACCCGCGGATTTGCAAGGTACGCGTTAAGCTCTTCTCGATTGGAGTATCGGTAAGCAAGGACTGGGTACCCGCTGCCGCGATTAGTTGTGCTCGGGACTGACCGTGACTGCTCGATCCACCCTCGGCCGTTTCAGAGTAGGAAATGCCTTTGCTCACGCGGTACATACCCGTTGGGGTGTGCTCGACAAAGGCCGTCGCCGGTAGCAGTTCGCCGAGCTTTCCGCTGATGGTCTGGGCATGCTCGACCCCGGCTCTGGAAAGGTAGATCACGGCCTGATCGGTACGACTACCTAGATTTTTCGGCCCCATGATCTTGGTCTGCTCCAGCCAGCCGCGATTGTCATCATTGAACAATTGGGTCAATGCCCGGGTAAGCGCGTTGAAATGCGTCTTGTCAACGTTGATGGTTAGCCGTGCACCAAGCTTGCCGCGAGCCCCATGACGTTGTGCGAAATCTTTGGGTAGTACCCGGAAAGCTTCGGCGTTGCTTATAACGGCATCAGTTTGCGAAGACAGAGCCATTTTCTCACTGCCTTGCACCAAGATGTCGGCCGTCGTGGTGCGTGCCGCCAGTGCCTTGATATAACGGACAAATTCCTGTTGTTCGTTCTTGTCGAGGCTGCTGACACCGACCGGCTTGTCATTGCTGTAGTGCCGATAAGCGTTTTTCTCCAGCGTCTGTTCCAGCATTCTCTGCTGCTGGATCAGCTTAGGGGTCCATTTGCGATCGTTTTCACGGAACCCCTGCTTGATCTCTTGGGTCAGCGCTTGGATCTTCGGTTTGTTCCTCATCTCTTTAAAGGTCGTCTGCGCAGACGCGAGCAGCGATTGGTAGCTGTTATTGGGCACGATGGTTCTCCTTAGGAAAATCCTACTTTGGTATTTATGAATTACGAGTTACAACACTTTCATAATGGTTATGGCGGACACGGCTGGTCGCCTGCGATCTGGGACTCAATCCTTCATCTGCAAGGCCCACAGCCGAGCATAGAGCCCGTTCAAGGCGAGCAGTTGCTCGTGGCTGCCCTGTTCGACCACCTGACCCTGGTCGATCACCAGAATTCGATGGGCATGGCGCAGGGTATTAAGGCGATGGGCGATGCTGATCACCGTTCGGCCCTGAGCAATGCGCTGTAGGTTGGTCATCACCGCCGCTTCTGATTCGTAGTCCAGGGCACTAGTGGCTTCATCCAGTAGCAGTATCCCCGGGTTGGTCAGCAACGCTCGGGCTAGGGCGATACGTTGGCGTTGCCCACCGGAGAGCTGGCCGCCACGTTCGCCGACTTGGGTCTCATAGCCTTGGTCCAGCGCCTTGATAAAACTATCGGCACCAGCCAGAATCGCGGCTTCATGCACCTCCGCATCGCTGGCTTGGGGTCGGCACAAACGGATGTTCTCGGCGATGCTGCCAGCAAACAGCACACTTTCCTGTAACACTACGCTCATGTTGCGGCGCAGCGCCACGGGATCTGCGATCGCCAAATCGATCCCATCCACCAACACCTTTCCATGCTGGGGCACATAGAGGCGTTGTAGCAGCCGGGCTAGGGTGGATTTGCCCGAGCCGGACGGCCCGGTGATGCCGACGAATTCGCCGGGATGAATCTCGACGTTGAGGTTGCGTAGCACCTCTTGACCATCCTCGCCGTAGCGAAAGCGCACGTCCCGGAAGCTCACGCTTCCTCGCAATTTGGGTACGGAGGCCAGGCCGCCACTGCCACTTTCCCCCTCCTCATCGAGAATGTTGCCAATCCTGCGCAGTGAGATCAGGGTGTGCTGGAAGTCCTGACAGATCTGAGCCAGACGCAGAATCGGCTGGGTCACGTGTTCCGAGAGCATGTTGAAGGCCACCAGCTCCCCTGGGCTAAGCTTGCCCTCCATCACCAGAGTAACGCCCCACCACAGCAGCAGGGCGGAGGTCAGCTTCTGGATCAGGTCGATTCCCTGACCAGCCAAGATCCCTACCACCTTGGCGCGGAATGAAGCGCGGACGAAAGCGGATAGCTGCCGTTCCCAGCGGTGCAGGAAACCAGCTTCGGTGGCGCTGGTTTTGATGGTTTCGATGCCGGTGACTGATTCGGTCAGGAAGGCGGTGTTGTCGGCCCCTAGCTCGTACTCTCGTAACACCCGGGTACGCAGCATGGGTCCGATCCCCAACCAGAACAGGAAGTAGAGCACCAGGGAACCGAGCACCAGCCAGGTTAGCTTGGTGGAGTAGGAGAACATCACGGCTACAAACAGGCCGACGAAGGCCAAATCCAGCACCATAGTTAGCGCTGAACCGGTGAGGAACTGGCGGATCTGGTTCATCTCGCGCACTCGGGCGATGATCTCACCGGTCTGACGCTGCTGGAAATAGCCCATGGGCAGGGTCACTAGATGTTGATAGAGGCGGCTGGAGAGCTCGGAGTTGACCTTGCTGGCGAGGTTGGCGAACAGCCAGGAGCGAAGAAAGCCATAGACAGGCTCGAACAAAGCCAGAGCCAACATGGCGATCCCTAGCACCTGTAGGCTCGATAGGCTGCGGCTGACCAGTACCCGATCGATCACGTTCTCGAACAGTATGGGGGTTACCAGGGCGATCAACTGTAGCATCAGAGACACCAGGAGTATGTTCCTGAACTGGGTGACATGCTTGCGGATGGAAGGCACGAACCAGCCAAAGCCAAACCGCTGCCGTTTCGGCTGTTCGGTCGCCTCCGCCAATAGCACGGCGCTGCCTTGCCAATGGCTAGCGAAGACGGTTCGGGGATAGCGACATATTTTACCCGTGCTTGGCTGATACAAGCTAATGAACTCGCCTTCGACTCTCTCTAGCACCAGCCAGCCTTGTTCTGTGTCCAGCAGGGTGGGAAGGGGCAGGGTATCGAGACGGCTCATATCCGTGGAGATGTGGCGTGCCCTCAGGCCGATCCACTGGGCGCAGCGGCACAGATCCTGGCTATCCGAGACCCCTTGGGTACGTCCGAGACGGTGGATCAGTTGTCCCGGTTCCACCGACAAATTGAAATGGCGAGCCGCATGGGCCAGAGCCAGAAGACCGCCATCCGTTACGGCCTTGGGCTCGTCGATGATGGACGGTTCCGATAGGCTAGATTCAATGGTTGACATCATCGTTCCCTCAATGCTTCGGATTGGTACTGCTGTAGTGGACTGAGTAGGTAGTCGATCACCCGACGATCACCGGTGCGGATTTCGGCGGTGATACTCATGCCTGCCTGCAACGGTACCTCATGCTCGTTCACTGCGATAGAAGAGTGCGCCATCCGGATCTGTGCAGGGAATACCAAGCCTAGCTGTTCATCCTTAACCGCATCCTTGGAGATGTTGGCGACCTTGCCCCGTATAGTGCCATAGCGGGTATAGGGGAAGGAGTCGACTTTAATCTCCACCGGCTGACCAGCGTGTACGAACCCCACATCCTTGTTCAATACCATTACCTCGGCTTCCAGCGGGGTATCATCGGGCACGATCACCATTAGCTGCTGGGCCGATTGCACCACGCCCCCCAAGGTGTGGATCGCTAGTTGCTGCACCACGCCGTCGACTGGTGCCCGCAGGCTTTGCAGACGCTGCCTCTCGCCAGCCTTTATCAACTGTTGTGTCATGACCGCGATAGAGGTCTGAGTTTCGTTTAGCTGGTCGTAGTATTCCCGGCGGGTCTTGGCGAGATAGCGGCCCCGGCTCTCCTTAAGTACCTGATATTGCTCCTTGAGGACGGCCAGCTCGGCATGCTGTTGAGAAAGGGTGCGTTCGATCTCCAGCCTCTCCTTCTCTTGTTCCAGTAGCTCGACTTTGGGCAGCAGCTTGTTGGCGGCTAGGGTACGACGGGCCTCAAGGCGCACTTTGATATTGGTCATCAGCTTTTCCAGTGCGGTGATATCGGCGCTACGCATACGCTGGCTTGCTTGGTTGACGTTCATCTCGCTGTCCAAGCTTTCTAGATTGGCGATGACCTCTTTCCAGATGCTGATCAGGTGCTCTCTGGCCAGCTCGACCTGTGCCTGTGGCATACCTTCCTGTACGGCGAAATGCTTAATCGGGGTGTCGGTTAGCAGAGCCTGTAGTCTCGCCTGTTCTAATCGCTTGAAGTTAAGTTGCTCCTGTAGCTCTTTCAGCTCGGCTTCGACGCCTATGGGGTTGAGTTTGATCAGCACATCCCCGGCCTTCACCTTTTGTCCGTCCCGCACATGAATCGCCACAATCTCGCCGACCTCGAGGGACTGGATCACCTTAGAGTGACTGGATACTAGCAGCTTGCCTGTGGCATTGGCATGGATGTCCAGATGACCGACGATAGACCAGAGCAGAACCACCAGTAGAAACAGGGTCAGTGCCATTGCCGTGCACCTTGCCCAAGGCGCGGGAGGTCGTTCAACGATCTCCAGATAGCCGGGCTGAAACTCGTACTCGTCGCGAGTGCGTTTCGTCGCTTTGGGAGCGCTACGCTCCCGCCGCCAAGCCCGGAGGACGGTTTTTAGTTGCTTGAACGACATTACTCCGTCTCCTTGCGTAATTCCTGTTGCATCCGCCACAGCCTGGCGTAGCAGCCGCCCTTGTCCAGAAGCTGGTGATGGTTGCCTGACTCGGTGATAAGGCCCTGCTCCAAAGTGATGATGCGGTTGCAGTGACGCACCGTGGACAGGCGGTGGGCAATGGTGATGACGGTGCGTCCTAGAGCGATTTCGGCCATATTGGCCTGGATCAGCGCTTGGGATTCGTCATCAAGGGCACTGGTCGCCTCGTCGAAGATCAAGATCTTGGGGTCGGCCATCAGCGCCCGGGCGATAGCAATGCGCTGGCGCTGTCCTCCCGATAGGGAGCTGCCAGCCTCGGCCAGTACCGTGTCATAACCCAGAGGTAGTTGCAGGATAAAGTCATGCGCGCCTGCCAGCTTAGCGACGGCTATCACTTTCTCCAGCGAGGCGGATGGATCTTTGAGCGCGATGTTGTGGCGCACACTACGGTTGAACAGGTAGTTCTCCTGTAGTACCACCCCGATCTGGCTGCGTAAGTAGCCGGGGTCCAGCCGATTCAGGGGAATGCCGTCGATCAAGATCTCCCCTTCGTCCGGAGCGTAGAGCTTCTGTAGCAAGCGGGTCAGCGTACTCTTACCCGAACCGGAGGGACCGACTATGCCTAAGTTCTCGCCGGACCTGATATGCAGGGTGACTCCCTGCAACACGGGGGCTTGATGGGGCTGGTAGCGGAACACTAGGTTGCGTATTTGCAGATCGCCGGAGAGTGGTTGCTGGGGACGGATGTTCCCTTGCTCCTGCTCGACGGGCAGGTTGAGTATGTCACCGAGTTTGTCGACGGCAACCCGGGTTTGGACAAACTGTTGCCATAGGTCGATTAGCTTGGTGATGGGTTGGTTGACGTGAGACACCATCATGTTGAAAGCGATTAGCTGGCCTATGGTGAGCTCCAGGGAGATCACCATATTGGCGCCTAGCCAGATGATCCCGACGCCGGTCGCCTTTTGCAACAGCATAACGCCGTGGCTGATGAAGCTGTTGAGGGTCTGGGTGCGGAAACTGGCTTCGACCATGTCTGCGGTCTGAGACTCCCAGCGCCGTTGCATCCTGGGTTCCACCGCCAGGCTCTTGATGGTTTCGGCGCCGCTGACGGACTCATTCAGGAATGAGGCATTGAGGGCGGTAGTCTGGAATTGTTGTTCGATACGCTGTTGTAGCGGTTTGGAACTCAGCCAGGCCAGCAAGAAATAGAGTGGTAATACCGCCAGAACCACACAGGTTAGGGTCGGCGATAACCAGGCCATTACCCCGAAGAAAATAAAGGTGGAGGCCACATCTACGCACAGGGTTAGCATAGAGCCGGTCAGGAAATCACGAATGCTGTCGAGTTCCTGCACCCGGGTGATGATGGCGCCCACCTGACGGTGTTTGAAGTAGAGCAGGGGCAGGCCGAGTAAATGCCGGAACAGTTTGATCCCTAGGGTGATATCAATGCGGTTGGCGGTGTGGGTAAAAAGATATTCGCGTAGTCCCCGGAGCATTACCTCGAACAGCCCCACCACCACCAGCACTATCACCAGCACGTCTAGGGTGGACAACGCCTTGTGCACTAACACCTTATCCATCACCACTTGGAAAAATAGCGGGGTGACTAGGGCAAGTAACTGAAGCATCAGGGAAAAAAGCAGCACCTCGCCGAGGAGGTGGCGATGATGGATAAACGCGGGTATAAACCAAGAGACATCGAACTTGAAGGAAGCCTCCCGTAACCGGATCGCTTCCCCGCTCCATCTGGCTTCTAGCTCGTTGATGGGAAGTATTTCGGGTGAAACGGTATAAGGAGACTGGATCAGGGCCTGATCGGGGGAAAGGCGCGCCAGTACGACAAATCCCCCCTGTTTGTCGCGAAAGGCTAAGGGCAATAGCTTGGGAGTCAGTTTGGGGAATTTTAAATGGCATAATGCCAGATCGACATCATGTTCCTTGCCGTACTCTTTTATTGCGGGTTTCAGTTTGTTATGGGGGAGCAGAGGCTGTGGTTCCCGAGCTTCACCTTTAGCTAATTGTAACAATAGTCGGCAACAGTGAAGAGCGGATGACAATGCATCTGCATCGACGGATATATTTTCCCTATTCATTGTAATTTTCCCTTACGTGATTCCGTTCTCACGTTGTTAACATAGAAAAACCTCTCCGCAAGATGACGTATTGCAGAGTCAATTAATAATAATTTGTATTAAGAGCATAGGCTTTAATTTGAATATATGTCATTTCCATAGGTGGGTGCAGACTAATGAAAATTGTAGTTAATTAATCGATACTATCTTAAAAATGGGAAAAAATAAAATATCTTATTCTTGATCATAAGATGAATTATTTATTTCATTGTTAGGAAAATTAGTGTCAAAAAATTGTTAATTGGTCGTTACTAATTAGTCGTTATTAATCGGGGAATGGTATTCATTATCTGAATATATTGAGTTGATATTAAACAGGTCCGTTTTTATTTTTATTGGAGGATAATGAGAATAAAACTGTTTTAGCTCAGTCCCTGAATAGAGCGCTGGCAGTCAGTTGTAAAAAGGAAGTGGTGTAATACTAATATAGTCAGCAATATTGAATAATTTAACCTTGATATGATAATCCGGTATATATTAATTTATGCCGGATTCGACTAATTATATAATTCTGTTCCAGATGAGCCATTTATATTAATGTTTTCTATCTCTGTTTTTTTAGAAATTCCACTCCATCCCCATGCAGGACCAACACCTAATGAATTATTTCTTCCCGTATTAATCATTCCTAGCAAATATGGACCAAACTGAATATCTATCTGTCCAGATAAACGACCTCCAACAGCGAGAGCTTCCCCTTCGTTTATTGAAAATTGAGAATTATCAACATTTGCATCATAAAAATATCCAGCTCCAAAACCAAATGCAGCTTCGCCCTTCGCATAAGGCTTAACTTTATAAGTTACTCTCCAAGATGGTCCCTTGTGAGATTGTTTTATCGCCTTACTAATTTCATCTGAGCTTTTACCCTTCCTCTGTAGATCAAAAGATAATGAAGCATCCGAACTAACTGAGTTGGCTATCTGTCCCCAAAAAGTTCCGGGACCATAACCAAGAGTATTATTGTCAGTCGCATTCTTCTCGGCCTGCGCGCCAGCGGTGGAATCACCGGCAATGCTGCCTGCCAGTCCCGCTGCCAGCATGGAGCTGAATTAACTATTATCCCAGTGGGCTTAGCTGACAACCCCAGCTTTGTGAAGGCTGGATTGTTGTTTAAAAGCCACTTAATACTACTTGCCCTTCTGTATAACTTTTAAAAATCCTACTTCTTATTTCAAATATACACTTAGTAAAATCGCTTATTGTTAAATTATATCCTTCATCTGTATCTGTGATATTAATTTCTCCCAGAAAACGCAATGCTATTTCATCAGAAAATATTATGTTAAAACCCTCACTAGTTTCCTCAATTTTTTCAATAATATATTGATTATCAAAGGGTCTGCCATAAGGACCATCAGGGAGAAAAAAGTAAAGTGATTTTCTCTCTTTTACCCAATTTTCAACTATTTCTTTTGTGTTCATTTCTTAATTATCCAGTTATTGTCTAATGATGGTAAAAATATTTGCGTACCACCACCATGTAACGTTGGTTGAGTTACTTTAGTTCCAATTTGTTCTGCTGGTCCTTCATAATACTTAGTACCTTTGGGGATCTTTATAATGGCTTGGTTTTTAAAAGTATTACCCCATTCAGGTAAAACAGCGCTATCCATTTGAGATTTTGATGGTCGTGGAGTCCAAAAACGGCTATTAACTTTAGCAGGCCGCCATAATCTCTGAAAAAATACATATCTGTTTCTGCCACTTTTTCAGTATAACTTCCGCTTCTGGATGTTGAAGTAGGTGCACGCAAATCATTAGGGTTTCCTAATGGGCCACATTTCATGTGGGCCATAAGATTTTATAGTTTTTGATACTCCTTGTTCTAAGTTTTTCGAGGCATTCTTCACCACATTAGCCGCTACAGTTTCGGATTTTGCTGCCACTGCTTCTGCCGCAGTTTTACCCACACCAATCACACCAGCTGCACCTAGAGCATTATTCTCAACAACAAAAATATCAATTCTGACTTAAGTGACAGAATTGGTTTCATTTATGTGAATTATAATAATAGTAATATCTAAACCAAAATCCTATTCCACTAACAGAACCACCATAAAAACCACCTTTGATGCATAACAAAACATCAACTTTAGATAATCCAAAAGGTAGGCCATAAAAAATCATATAAAACGTACAGATAACTATTTTTGCTATTATTGCTCCTAGGATTACAACCACAATACAGGCAACTACTAAATAAATTAGCATAATTAGCCACTTTCTCTTTGATATATTCATTTATGTTCTCCTTCGATCTTATTAACTCCTTTGTTTATCTGATCGTTAGAGAATTCTGTTGAAATTGAGCTAACTACATTACCAGCAACTCCTGGCAATGAACTTAAAGGTAATGACTTCGAGATCCCCATTCCCATATCAACCCATTCATAATTTTTCCAGTTCGGATTAATGAATTTTTCCAGGGGATTTTGAACCAGTTTACCTACCCCATAACCAATCCCAGACGCGGCACCGCTTATCACGCCTCCTTTTAACGGATCATCACCTTTCACATAGCTCGAAGCCGCCCCCATACCCGCATT
The DNA here is from genome assembly GCF_020387775.1 of Photorhabdus antumapuensis. Classification (NCBI taxonomy): domain Bacteria; kingdom Pseudomonadati; phylum Pseudomonadota; class Gammaproteobacteria; order Enterobacterales; family Morganellaceae; genus Photorhabdus; species Photorhabdus antumapuensis. Next base: position 1,334 of record NZ_JAHZMK010000079.1, on the reverse strand, counting down.
CCAGGCTACTGTGCCCCACAGACCAGTATTAGCCGTGAATACCCCCGTCCAATACGCAAAAATAGCATCATTGGGGTCGACATTGCCATTAGCAAGATATTGGATACCGGTATTGGCTACGGCACCAATCAAGCCCGTTGTTGCAGCGGCTCCCGATAACCACGGCAAGGCCAAGATACTCCCTTCTGCGGCAACCATAGTCTGACAATAAAGTGGTGTACACAGACCAGAATTGGCCGTTAATGCGCCAGTCCGGCGTACAAAAACGATATCATTGAGATCAATACTACTATTAGCAAGATATTGAATAACGGTGTTGACTCCCTCACTAATTAAACTGGTCACACCGAAACTTGTAATAACAACGGCAAGGCCAATGTACTCCCCTCTACGGCAACCATAGTCTGGCAATAGAGGAGTATCACCGCTACAAGCTTTCTCGGTTTTGGTCTGCTTATCCTTATTATGCTGCCATTTCCCAACTGTACCTTCTATATTCACTTCCGCTGCCTCCAGTACATTCGTTAAAGAATTATTCTCTACAATAGACATTTTATTTCTCCTCCTTGTTTTTGTTTGATGAAGAAATTTTCTTGCAAAATTCTTGTATTAGACTAAATAAATAAATAAAAAATCCAAATATTGCCCCACCACTACCGCCTACTTTTATACTGAATTTTAATCCATTAATAGCTGGTTGAATATCTAAAAGAAAATACCCTTCTTTAAAAAAGATAATAAGGTACGTTAAAGGAATACTAATCATACAACACACTGAGAAAATCATTCCCCACCCCAATACTAGATAGATAAATTGTTTTAGTCTAAAAATAATGCCCCTTTTATTGTTCATTTTTTTCTTCCTTGTGTTTTCTTTACTCCTTCTTCTGCAATGTAATCTGTTGCAGTTCCAGCGTAATTTCCGATAATTGTCCCACCAACCTCGGAAGCTTTATTAGAATAACCTTTAGAAAGCATTGCATTGGTAAACTTACCCCCCACTTTATTACCAATTACAGTACCAACTGCATTACCTAACATTGAGGTTGTAGGATCTTCTCCTTTAACTTTACTTCCTAAATAAGCGCCTCCTGTATTAACAAGAGTGCTAAATAGTGTTCCTTTACCTTGAGTTAATGCGCCTGTTCCTACCGCTATCAGTGTATCTGTTGCACTATAATTTTCTCCTGGCTTCAACGTTAAAAGCTGTTTGGTGACATCTGTTGCTCCTCCTAAAATACCGCCACCAATTACTGCCGCAGCCCCAGCAACAGGCGCAACTATAGTCCCTCCCACAACAGAAGCACCTGCACCCCAAGCGACCAACAATCCTC
>NZ_JAHZMK010000078.1:0-3279 GCF_020387775.1 Photorhabdus antumapuensis | reverse complement strand
TTAAAGCCTGGCAGTTCCCTACTCTCACATGGGGAGACCCCACACTACCATCGGCGCTACGGCGTTTCACTGCTGAGTTCGGCATGGGGTCAGGTGGGACCACCGCGCTATCGCCGCCAGGCAAATTCTTTTCATTCCGGCCGTTGCTTCCCTTTCGTCCACAACACCCAAAACCAATCTCTGAACAAGCTGAAACTCTCTTCTCTCTCCGTCTTCCGACCACCGTCTTCTGACGCCAAAACACCTTCGGTGTTGTAAGGTTAAGCCGCTCGGTTCATTAGTACTGGTCAGCTCAATGCATCGCTGCACTTACACACCCAGCCTATCCACGTCTTCGTCTTAAACGTTCCTTCCGTGACTTCAAGTCAGGGGAAGACTCATCTCAAGGCAAGTTTCCCGCTTAGATGCTTTCAGCGGTTATCTCTCCCGCACTTAGCTACCGGGCGATGCCATTGGCATGACAACCCGTACACCAGCGGTGCGTCCACTCCGGTCCTCTCGTACTAGGAGCAGCCCCTTTCAATCTTCCAACGCCCACGGCAGATAGGGACCGAACTGTCTCACGACGTTCTAAACCCAGCTCGCGTACCACTTTAAATGGCGAACAGCCATACCCTTGGGACCGACTTCAGCCCCAGGATGTGATGAGCCGACATCGAGGTGCCAAACACCGCCGTCGATATGAACTCTTGGGCGGTATCAGCCTGTTATCCCCGGAGTACCTTTTATCCGTTGAGCGATGGCCCTTCCATACAGAACCACCGGATCACTAAGACCTACTTTCGTACCTGCTCGAGCTGTCACTCTCGCAGTCAAGCTGGCTTATGCCTTTGCACTAACCTCACGATGTCCGACCGTGATTAGCCAACCTTCGTGCTCCTCCGTTACGCTTTGGGAGGAGACCGCCCCAGTCAAACTACCCACCAGACACTGTCCCCGGCCCGGATAACGGGCCTGAGTGAGAACATCGAACATTCAAGGGTGGTATTTCAAGGATGGCTCCGTGCAGACTGGCGTCCGCACTTCACTGCCTCCCACCTATCCTACACATCAAGGCTCCATGTTCAGTGTCAAGCTATAGTAAAGGTTCACGGGGTCTTTCCGTCTTGCCGCGGGTACACTGCATCTTCACAGCGAGTTCAATTTCACTGAGTCTCGGGTGGAGACAGCCTGGCCATCATTACGCCATTCGTGCAGGTCGGAACTTACCCGACAAGGAATTTCGCTACCTTAGGACCGTTATAGTTACGGCCGCCGTTTACTGGGGCTTCGATCAAGAGCGTCGCCTTGCGGCTAACCCCATCAATTAACCTTCCAGCACCGGGCAGGCGTCACACCGTATACGTCCACTTACGTGTTTGCACAGTGCTGTGTTTTTAATAAACAGTTGCAGCCAGCTGGTCTCTGCGACTGGCTTCGGCTCCGGGCGCGCGGCCCTTCACCTACTACCAGCGTGCCTTCTCCCGAAGTTACGGCACCATTTTGCCTAGTTCCTTCACCCGAGTTCTCTCAAGCGCCTGGGTATGCTCTACCTGACCACCTGTGTCGGTTTGGGGTACGATTCAAGGTGACCTGAAGCTTAGAGGCTTTTCCTGGAAGCCGGGCATCAACCACTTCACCGCCGTAGCGGCTCGTCATCACGCCTCAGTGTCTACGAAAGAGCGGATTTGCCTGCTCTTTCCACCTACACGCTTAAACCGGGACGACCGTCGCCCGGATGGCCTAGCCTTCTCCGTCCCCCCTTCGCAGTCACCTTCAGTACAGGAATATTAACCTGTTTCCCATCGACTACGCTTTTCAGCCTCGCCTTAGGGGTCGACTCACCCTGCCCCGATTAACGTTGGACAGGAACCCTTGGTCTTCCGGCGAGCGGGTTTTTCACCCGCTTTATCGTTACTTATGTCAGCATTCGCACTTCTGATACCTCCAGCGGGCCTCACGGCGCCACCTTCACCGGCTTACAGAACGCTCCCCTACCCAGCCACACTTACGTGTCGCTGCCGCAGCTTCGGTGCATGGTTTAGCCCCGTTACATCTTCCGCGCGGGCCGACTCGACCAGTGAGCTATTACGCTTTCTTTCAATGATGGCTGCTTCTAAGCCAACATCCTGGCTGTCTGGGCCTTCCCACCTCGTTTCCCACTTAACCATGACTTCGGGACCTTAGCTGGCGGTCTGGGTTGTTTCCCTCTTCACGACGGACGTTAGCACCCGCCGTGTGTCTCCCGTGATGACATTCTTCGGTATTCGCAGTTTGCATCGGGTTGGTAAGCCGGGATGGCCCCCTAGCCGAAACAGTGCTCTACCCCCGAAGATGAACTCACGAGGCGCTACCTAAATAGCTTTCGGGGAGAACCAGCTATCTCCCGGTTTGATTGGCCTTTCACCCCCAGCCACAGGTCATCCGCTAATTTTTCAACATTAGTCGGTTCGGTCCTCCAGTTAGTGTTACCCAACCTTCAACCTGCCCATGGCTAGATCACCGGGTTTCGGGTCTATACCCTGCAACTACTTCGCCCAGTTAAGACTCGGTTTCCCTGCGGCTCCCCTAATCGGTTAACCTTGCTACAGAATATAAGTCGCTGACCCATTATACAAAAGGTACGCAGTCACCCTGATAAATCAAGGCTCCCACTGCTTGTACGTACACGGTTTCAGGTTCTGTTTCACTCCCCTCGCCGGGGTTCTTTTCGCCTTTCCCTCACGGTACTGGTTCACTATCGGTCAGTCAGGAGTATTTAGCCTTGGAGGATGGTCCCCCCATATTCAGACAGGATACCACGTGTCCCGCCCTACTCGTTGAGTTCACCGCTGAGGCATTTTAGTGTACGGGACTGTCACCCTTTACTGTGCGCCTTTCCAGACGCTTCCACTCACCCCTCAGCTGATTCAGACTCTGGGCTGCTCCCCGTTCGCTCGCCGCTACTGGGGGAATCTCGGTTGATTTCTTTTCCTCGGGGTACTGAGATGTTTCAGTTCCCCCGGTTCGCCTCGTTTGACTATGAATTCATCAAACGATAGTGCAACGCATTGCACTGGGTTTCCCCATTCGGACATCGCCGGCTCATAGCGCTTCATATCAGCTTACCGACGCTTATCGCAGATTAGCACGTCCTTCATCGCCTCTGACTGCCTAGGCATCCACCGTGTACGCTTAGTCGCTTAACCTCACAACCCGAAAGTGTTTCGGATCGCAGATTGTTGAGAGACTCATCAATAATCCCTCGCGGAGACTATTGACTGTATTCAATTTTCAGCTTGTTCCAGATTGTTAAAGAGC
>NZ_JAHZMK010000077.1:0-4399 GCF_020387775.1 Photorhabdus antumapuensis | reverse complement strand
CGTGCGGTTTTGTACGTTCAAACTTTTCTTTAGACATTAGATTGTCCCTCTAAGACACGGAATCGGTGGTTCCACCACATCAACCAAGCAATTGCTCGTTGAATATCGCTTACAGGAATAAAATCGGGAGACAAGAACATTAAGGAAGTGGTGCTGATAGGCAGATTCGAACTGCCGACCTCACCCTTACCAAGGGTGTGCTCTACCAACTGAGCTATATCAGCACATCTTGGAGCGGGCAGCGGGAATCGAACCCGCATCATCAGCTTGGAAGGCTGAGGTAATAGCCATTATACGATGCCCGCATTGAACTCGGCTACCTGACTTTAATCAGCTGTACGTTGATCTTGATATACTTCGCTTTCAATTAAGCACCAAAATAATATCAAGATTAAATCTGATTCTTTGGTGGTGGGGGAAGGATTCGAACCTTCGAAGTCTGTGACGGCAGATTTACAGTCTGCTCCCTTTGGCCGCTCGGGAACCCCACCTTTCCAAGTTTTTAATGGTGCCGGCACCAAGAGTCGAACTCGGGACCTACTGATTACAAGTCAGTTGCTCTACCAACTGAGCTATGCCGGCATCAAGTGCTGCGCATTCTAGGCAGTGTGAACGCTCTATGCAACAAAAAAATTGCTTTCCTTGATCATTCGGTCATAAAACGCTCATCTTCATTCGATTAGCTGTTTTTTTCAATAGATTTAGCTCAAATAATAAACGAAAATTACCTACAACTACTAAAGAGCTGATCACCGTGCCCGATAAAACTTGATAGGCCGCTTCATCTTGTGTCATTTAAATCTCCATCATGATAAACAGGCAGCTGAAGCTAAGATTAAGTAAAACAACTCAATTTTTTACAATTCTGCATTATCTTACAAAAAAAACCGCTAAAAATATAAAAAAGCCTACGCCTGCCGCTCATCAGTCGATATCATGCGATTTATTTTTTGTCGGGTACAGGTTGTTTATTGCAACTTGTCCAACCTGCATAAACAGGCAGATGTTGGTTTATGAATAAAAAAGAACCTTTTTTGGCTACTCCATATTTGCAATTCAATCGTGAACAATGGGCAACCTTACGTGATTCAGTTCCACTGACATTAACAAAAGAAGAATTAATTGATTTAAAAGGAATTAATGAAGAAATTTCTTTAGAAGAAGTTGTTGAGATCTACCTTCCTTTATCTCGCTTGCTCAATTTTTATATTAGTTCAAATTTACGTCGTCAAGCCGTGCTCGAACAATTTCTAGGTACTGATGGACAAAAAGTCCCTTATGTCATAGGAATTGCTGGCAGTGTTGCTGTTGGTAAAAGCACTACTGCTCGTCTATTGCAAGCTCTACTGAGTCGTTGGCCTGAACACAGAAGTGTAGAATTAATTACTACAGATGGTTTTCTACATTCTAACAACGTGCTGAATGAACGTGGGCTGATGAAAAAGAAAGGGTTCCCGCAATCATATGATATGCATAGCTTAGTGAAATTTGTATCTGATATTAAATCGGGCTCTAAACAAGTATCTGCACCAGTTTACTCTCACCTTACCTATGATATCGTACCGAATGAGCAAAAACTCATTAAACAACCAGACATTTTGATTCTAGAGGGTTTGAATGTATTACAAAGCGGTATGGATTATCCTCATGATCCACACCATGTATTCGTCTCTGATTTTGTCGACTTTTCTATCTACGTCGATGCACCAGAAAAATTACTCAAAAGTTGGTATATCAGTCGTTTCTTAAAATTCCGCCAGGGTGCCTTTTCCGATCCAGATTCTTATTTCCACAGTTATTCCAAGCTATCAGAAGAAGAAGCCATAAATACTGCATCTGATATCTGGCAAGAGATCAATGGACTGAATTTGCGACAAAATATTTTACCAACTCGAGAACGCGCAAGCCTAATCATGACAAAAGGTACTAATCACACTATTGAAAGCGTAAGGCTACGTAAGTAAAGATAGCCTCCGAACCCGGAAGATATTTCTCTTCCGGTCATTTTTAACAACCTCTTAAAGAAATCTCCCCACCGATATATGGGGTTATGACACCATTCTGATCAAGTAACAAAGCACCTTGCTGATTAATACCCCTGGCTATACCATACACTTCCTGACTACCAATGATTAATCTCACCGGTCTATCCATAAAATTATCTAACTCAAACCACCGAGAAACAAATGAAGACAAACCTTCATTTTCAAACTGAATTAGAGCTTTCCTTAGATCAAGTATTATTTCTACAGCCAATTTATTACGATCAACTTGAATTCCTGACTGCAACAAATTAATCCATTGCTGATTAATAGGTTCTTCGTCCTTATGATCCATCGAAATATTTATACCCACACCTATCACAACCTGAGCAGCATCACCAGTCTTTCCTATTAATTCAACTAAGATTCCCGCTAATTTCTTATCATCAAGATATAAATCATTTGGCCATTTTACCTTAATTCTATTAGCGCCAAATCGATGCAATACTTCAGCAATAACAATGCCAACAACCAGACTCAATCCGATTGCAGCAGCAGGTCCTTGTTCAAGGCGCCAATACATAGATAAATAAAGATTTTTGCCAAAGGGTGAAACCCATTTCCTTCCACGCCGCCCTCTGCCAGCATACTGGTACTCTGCAACACAAGCATCCCCTGATTTCAACTCAGATAAACGCTCAAGCAAATACTGATTAGTCGAATCAATAACTGGCAAAACAGTTATACGATCCTGAGGTAAGTATTGTAAAATAGTAGACTCATCAAGTAGCTGCATAGGTGCCATGAGGCTATAACCTTTACCAGGAGCAGTTTCTAGTTCAATTCCCCATTCACGAATTGTCTGTATATGCTTATTAATTCCAGCCCTACTCATCCCTAAATCTTGCCCCAGTTGTTGACCAGAATGGACTTCGCCATCAGACAAAATTTTAATCAATTGTAATGGTACGGTTATATCTTTCATGAAATACATTCCACAGCATCAATTTCGCCTTTCGAACCAATAAAGCGCACCTCAGGTTCAAGTAATACACCAAACTTACTTATCACTTGCTGGCGAATATAGGCAGCCAATGCGATTACATCCTTACCGGTCGCATTTCCCTGATTTATCAATACTAGAGCTTGTCTGAGATGCACAGATGCACCACCGATGCGATAACCTTTTAAATTACACCGTTCGATGAGCCAACCTGCCGCTAATTTGAACATCCCACTAGCATGAGGATACTGGGGGCTATCAGGGTAACTTTCTTTAATTTTTACCGCAACTTCCGCACTGACAATTGGATTTTTAAAGAAACTACCTGCGTTTCCTATTATTGCAGGATCAGGTAATTTACTGGCGCGCATTGTACATACTGAATCAAAAATCTGCTGAGGAGTTACACTACTTCTCGACAACCTAGTCAAATCACCATAGCTCAACATCGGCTGCCAATTCTTCTTCAACAGTAAGCCTACAGAGATAATGAAATAACTTTCTTGATATTTATGCTTGAAAACACTATCCCGATACCCAAACTGACATTCATCAACACTAAGACGCGTTTGTTCTCCAGTTTCCAGATTCAGGATATCTACGTACTCACATACATCTCTAAATTCAATACCATACGCGCCAATATTTTGAATCGGGGCCGCACCAGCACAACCTGGAATTAACGCCAGATTCTCTAATCCATAAATCTGATTTTTAAGAGAATAACAGACTAATTCGTGCCAATTTTCTCCCGCTCCTACATGTAGACGCCATGATTCATCAGTTTCCTGGTATTGAATCCCCATGATTCTGTTCAGAATCACAGTTCCTTCAAAATCGTCAGTAAATAAGACATTACTACCCCCGCCAAGCAGCAGTACAGGTTGTTTTTGGCTTTTAGCTTTCTGCCATAAAGCTAATAAAGATTCAGCAGATTCAGCTATATCTAAACATTTAGTATGGGCTGATAACCCAAAAGTATTAAACTCTTTAAGAGAAAGCATTTACTCAATACTCAATAGCTATTTAATAAGTAGTTTATCAGCCTACAGACATGGAAAACAGTTGGAAAACAAAGTTAGTTTTTTCTCTAAATGCAAAAAGGCCACCCAAAAGGGTGGCCTTTTTGTCTTAAAATAAAGTCTGGCAGTTCCCTACTCTCACATGGGGAGACCCCACACTACCATCGGCGCTACGGCGTTTCACTGCTGAGTTCGGCATGGGGTCAGGTGGGACCACCGCGCTATCGCCGCCAGACAAATTCTTTATATATTATCATGGTGCTGATACCCAGATTCGAACTGGGGACCTCACCCTTACCAAGGGTGTGCTCTACCAACTGAGCCATATCAGCAATAGTGGCTCGCCGTCAATATTAACGCAAACCCCAAAAAATTAAAGCCTGGCAGTTCCC
>NZ_JAHZMK010000076.1:0-31092 GCF_020387775.1 Photorhabdus antumapuensis | reverse complement strand
AGGTTCCCCGGGGCGACTCGACGACTGGTTCACTGCCAGAGTGAAGCACAGGCCAGAGAAATCTGGCAAAGGTTGGAACACCGTTTCAGGGAATGTGGATTGGCACTGCATCCGGACAAAACCCGGATTGCTTACTGTAAAGATGTAGAACGAAAAGGAAAATATGAACATACCTGTTTTGATTTTCTTGGATATACGTTCAGACCAAGGTGGGTCAAGAACCGTAAAAGAAACAGTTTGTTTGTGAGTTTTACACCGGCAGTCAGCAAAGCGGCCCAAAAAGCCATGAGATTCAAAATCCGTAAGTTGAAGATCCGAATGCGGACAGAACTGAACCTGATACAACTGGCAAACTGGCTAAACCCCATAATCAATGGCTGGTTGAATTATTATGGGCAATTTTGCCGATCGGAACTGTATAAGGTCTTCAGGCAACTCAACAAAGCGCTGGTGCGCTGGGTCAGGCGAAAGTTCAAGGCACTGAGCAGACACAAAACTCAAGCCTCAAAACTGCTTCAAAGGATCGCAAAGCAGCATAAGGGGCTGTTTGCCCATTGGCGGGCAGGAATGACAGGCGTGTTTGCCTGATGGGAGCGGTATGAGTCGAGAGGTTCACGTACCGTTCTGCGAGAGGCTGCGGGGGTAGTTCCCGTGGTCTACTCAACCCGTGAATGATCCATTGAAAAATATTTCTCAGATAGAACATTCACGACATCGGAGTATAGTCGGCTTTTTGTTGGAGGTCGTATCGGGCTTAATTGCATATACATTCCAACCGAAAAAACCGAGCTTAAATTTACGTGATTCTGAAATCGCTATCCTTAAGCAAAACTGAGGTTAATTAAAATCGCGGAGAGAGCGGGCTCTTCTTCTTTACGCAATGTCATGATTTCGCAGCCGTTATCAGTAACAACGATGGTATGTTCATACTGCGCAGACAGGCTGCGATCTTTCGTTTTGACTGTCCAGCCATCTTTCATGGTACGGATGCGGTAGTCACCGATGTTAACCATTGGCTCAATAGTGAAAGCCATACCTTTTTGCAGAACAACACCACCATCATCTGCATCATAGTGTAGTACTTGTGGTTCCTCATGGAAGCCTTTGCCTATGCCGTGACCGCAATATTCACGGACCACAGAAAGATCGTTGCCTTCAACAAATTGTTGGATGGCTTTACCAAGGGTACGTAGACGAATACCAGGTTTCACCATTTTCAAGGCCAGATAAAGGCTTTCCTGAGTGATGCGGCACAGGCGCTCACCCTGAATGGTTGGTTTACCAACTATGAACATTTTTGATGTATCACCGTGGAAGTCCTCTTTGATAACAGTCACATCGATATTAACAATATCGCCATCTTTCAAGGTCTTATCATCATTGGGGATACCATGACACACTACGTCATTAACAGAGATACAAACAGATTTTGGGAAACCGTGATAGCCAAGGCAGGCAGAGACAGCTTGTTGTTTATTGGTAATGTGATCGTGACAGATACGATCTAATTCACCTGTTGTTACACCGGGTTTGACGTAAGGTTCAATAATTTCCAACACTTCTGCCGCCAGTCGACCAGCGACGCGCATTTTTTCAATATCTTCAGAGGTTTTAATTGAGATTGCCATGAAACTTGTCCATTCAAAGCCAGCGAATCTGCTGGTTGTCTGTTTTTCAACAAGGAAAAAATTATTGAACTAATGGTATCAGCCTACAGAATATCTGCCAATAACAGTTGGCAGCCCTATTTCCCTCGTTACCTTTATTTACCCATCAAGAATACCGTTCGTAACCCTGCTTTTCTTTTCACATTGAGCTATCAGAAAATGGCAACATAAAGTTGGTGTCTTAGGCGGGTTTATGATATAAAGCGCGCCGGCGTTCTGTGTATTTGTTTCTAAGGCAAAACACCAGAGGCGTTAAATATACTCACTGTGTAAATAACACACACGGGTCGGCACATACGCCGGGGTGCTCTCATGCAGAACATGCAGCTAAAGAGTCGGTGTTATGGGGCTCGTGGAGGCATAACCCCAACTTAATATTTTACAGAGGTTTACAATGGCAACTGTTTCCATGCGCGATATGCTGCAAGCGGGCGTTCACTTCGGTCACCAGACTCGTTACTGGAACCCAAAAATGAAACCATTCATCTTTGGTGCTCGTAACAAAGTGCATATCATCAACCTGGAAAAAACTGTTCCAATGTTCAACGACGCGTTAGCTGAGCTGAACAAAATTGCTTCACGCAAAGGCAAAATTCTGTTTGTTGGTACTAAGCGTGCTGCAAGCGAAGCGATTAAAGAATCAGCTCTGAGCTGTGATCAATTCTTCGTTAATCACCGTTGGTTAGGCGGTATGCTGACTAACTGGAAAACTGTTCGCCAGTCCATCAAGCGTTTGAAAGATTTAGAAGCACAGTCTCAGGACGGTACTTTTGACAAACTGACCAAGAAAGAAGCGTTAATTCGTTCTCGTGAGCTTGGTAAGTTAGAAAACAGCCTGGGCGGTATCAAAGATATGGGCGGCTTACCTGACGCTCTGTTTGTTATCGATGCTGAACATGAACACATTGCTATCAAAGAAGCGAACAATCTGGGTATCCCAGTATTCGCTGTTGTTGATACCAACTCTGATCCAGATGGTGTTGATTTCATCATCCCTGGTAACGATGACGCAATCCGTGCAGTAAAACTGTATTTGGGTGCTGTTGCTACCGCTGTTCGTGAAGGTCGTTCTCAAGATCTGGCTGTTCAGGCAGAAGAAAGCTTTGTAGAAGCTGAATAATAAGGCAAGCTCATTGTTGAGCCCTTATTAACCAGGTATTGAAATATATTGGTTAGGGGGGCCTGTTATGGCCCCCTTTTACGTATCTGATATAAGAACTATCCATGAGGAATACTCTCTTCCTGCGGGATACATCGAGGAATAAAACAAATGTCTGGAATTACCGCTGCTTTGGTAAAAGAACTGCGTGAGCGTACTGGCGCAGGTATGATGGAATGTAAAAAAGCGCTAGTTGAAGCTAATGGTGATATCGAATTAGCGATTGACAACATGCGTAAATCAGGTCAAGCGAAAGCGGCTAAGAAAGCTGGCCGTGTTGCTGCTGAAGGTATCATCCTGGCGGAAGTGGCTGCTGATGACAAATTCGGCGCTTTGGTTGAGCTGAACTGTGAAACTGACTTCGTTGCTAAAGATGCAGGCTTCATCGCGTTCGGTAAAGAAGTTATGGCAACAGTATTAGCTGATAAAATCTCTGATATTGAAACTCTGAAAGCTAAGTTTGAAGAACAGCGTACTGCACTGGTTGCTAAAATCGGTGAAAATATTAACATTCGTCGCGTTTCTGTATTAGAAGGTGAACAACTAGGTACTTACCTGCATGGTGCACGTATTGGTGTTCTGGTTGCGGCTGAAGGCGCTAATGAAGAGCTGATTAAGCATGTGGCTATGCACATCGCCGCAAGCAAGCCAGAATATGTTAACCCAAGTGATGTACCGGCTGATGTTGTTGATCGTGAGCACCAAATCCAACTGGATATCGCAATGCAGTCTGGTAAGCCACGTGAAATCGCAGAGAAAATGGTTTCTGGCCGTATGAATAAATTCACCGGTGAGATTTCTCTGACAGGTCAGAATTTCGTGATGGACCCAAGCAAAACAGTTGGCGATCTGTTGAAAGAAAACAATGCTAAAGTGACCAGCTTCATCCGCTATGAAGTGGGTGAAGGTATTGAGAAAGTTGAGACTGATTTCGCAGCAGAAGTTGCTGCAATGAGTAAATAGTCTTAATTTTTACAAACAGGGCCGCCAAATGGCGGTTCTGTTTTATCTAATCTAAACCGCCTATTCCAGTAGGTGTTGAGTTTTTGCATCTGGCCAGAATGGCCCGGATGTATGTAAATCCCCAATATACTTTTCTGCTTAGGACAGAACATCATGGCAACCAATGCAAAACCCGTATATCAGCGTATCCTGCTTAAACTCAGTGGAGAAGCCCTGCAAGGTGCAGAAGGTTTTGGTATAGATGCCAGCGTGTTAGATCGCATGGCTCAGGAAATCAAAGAACTGGTTGAGTTAGGCGTAGAGGTCGGTGTCGTCATTGGCGGTGGTAATCTGTTTCGTGGTGCTGGCTTGGCAGAAGCAGGAATGAACCGTGTAGTCGGCGACCACATGGGCATGTTGGCAACAGTGATGAATGGTCTGGCAATGCGGGACGCATTACATCGCGCCTATGTGAACGCCCGTCTAATGTCTGCCATTCCTTTAAATGGCGTTTGCGATAACTATAGTTGGGCAGAAGCGATTAGTTTATTACGTCATGGTCGGGTTGTTATTTTCTCTGCGGGTACCGGCAATCCGTTCTTTACTACAGATTCGGCAGCATGTTTGCGTGGTATTGAGATTGAAGCAGATGTTGTGCTAAAAGCAACTAAAGTAGATGGTGTTTACTCTGCTGATCCGGCTAAAGATACAGAAGCGGTATTGTTCGATAAGCTCTCTTATCAGCAGGTATTAGAGCGTGAATTAAAAGTCATGGATTTGGCGGCATTCACTCTGGCTCGTGATCATAGCTTACCAATTCGTGTATTCAATATGAATAAACCGGGTGCGTTGCGTCGTGTGGTGATGGGTGAAAATGAAGGTACCCTGATTTCCCACGAATAATGTTCAGAGACACCAGAGATGTTTGGCGGTATGATTAGTCGCCTGATACGTCAAATTTAACAAACATGGTCATAATGACTTATGGCTTGAAAAACAACCAGTTCCCAAGGGTTTGTAACGTGATTAATGAAATCAAAAAAGACGCACAAGACCGTATGGAAAAAAGCGTCGAAGCACTTAAAAACCAAATTAGTAAGGTTCGCACTGGCCGTGCTTCTCCAAGTCTGTTGGACGGTATCACTGTTGAGTATTATGGTGCGCCTACACCTCTGCGTCAGATTGCTAACGTCATCGCTGAGGATGCACGTACTCTGGCTATCACGGTATTTGATCGTACTATGACTCCGGCGATTGAAAAGGCAATCATGGCTTCTGATTTAGGTCTGAATCCCTCTTCCGCGGGTACAACAATCCGTGTTCCTTTGCCCCCATTGACAGAAGAACGTCGTAAAGATCTGATTAAAGTGGTTCGTGGCGAAGCTGAACAAGGACGTATTTCTGTGCGTAATATTCGTCGTGATGCTAACGATAAAATCAAAGCTTTACTGAAAGATAAAGAGATCGGTGAAGATGATGAGCGTCGTGCACAGGATGATATTCAGAAGTTGACCGATAATTTCATCAAAAAAGTTGATGAAGCTTTAGCTAAGAAAGAAGAAGAACTTATGGAGTTCTAATCTCTTTCGTGAGATATATCAAGCGTCGCTATCGTGCGGCGCTATTTTTTATCCGGCATTTCTCTGAGGCCATAGGCATTCATAGCCAGGCGAATCAGACAAGTATTAATACACATCAAACAGAGCAATTCAGAGCATCAGTATGAAAAGGTTGACCATCCTTGGTTCCACAGGTTCCATAGGCAAAAGTACACTTACTGTAGTTCGCAATCATCCTGATAAATTTGAAATAACGGCGCTTGTCGCTGGGAAGAATATTCAGGTTATGGCTGAACAATGTCTGGAGTTTCAGCCTCAATATGCTGCGATGGCGGATGAAGTTTCCGCAAAAGAGCTTAGACAGTTGCTTATTGAACAAGGTTGTAAGACCGAAGTACTTTTCGGCGAACAGGCTGCATGTGATCTGGCTGCTTTGAATGATGTTGATCAGGTTATGTCTGGGATTGTTGGTGTGGCTGGTTTATTGCCAACGCTGGCTGCTATCCGGGCGGGTAAACTGATTTTACTTGCTAATAAAGAGTCGCTGATCACCAGCGGTCGGTTTTTTATGGATGCTGTGGCGAAACATAATGCTCAATTATTACCCATTGACAGTGAACACAATGCTATTTTCCAGAGCTTACCTGAGGTAATACAGCGAAACCTTGGGCGCGGAGATCTAAAACAACATGGAATTGCTAATATTATTCTGACAGGATCTGGCGGGCCTTTTCGTCATACCCCTTTGGAGCAATTAGCTTTTGTAACACCGGACCAGGCTTGTGCTCATCCGAATTGGTCGATGGGGCGTAAGATTTCGGTAGATTCTGCGACAATGATGAATAAGGGCTTGGAATATATTGAGGCGTGTTGCCTGTTCAATGCATCTGCTGCGGAAATGGAAGTGGTAATCCATCCTCAGTCAGTCATTCACTCTATGGTCCGTTATCAGGATGGCAGCGTTATTGCTCAATTAGGAACACCGGATATGTGTACACCCATTGCCTATGCAATGGCATACCCAAATCGTATTGCTTCTGGGGTTGAATCTCTTGATTTTTATTCTTTAGGTACACTGACGTTCTCGAAACCAGATTATGAACGGTATCCATGTTTGAAACTGGCTATTGAAGCTTGTCACTCAGGTCAGGCTGCAACGACGGCTTTGAATGCAGCGAATGAAGAAATCGTTAAGATTTTTTTACAAAATGGAATCTCTTTCACAGATATTGCAATTATAAACCGGCAGGTTGTAGAAAAACTAAATTTGCCGGAACCTCAGAGCATTGAGGAAGTCTTACAGATTGATAATCTCGCAAGAGATTTAGCTATAAAGACTATTCGTTCATTTATCAGATAGTCTTTGATTGGCAAATGGGTATTTGTCCGCATTTTTACCTGATGGTATAGTTTGCGTATAACTGTTGGTTGATATAATTAACGGTTCAGATTTTGGAAGTTCTCTTCCAGATAATTAGGCTTTTACCCAGGCCGTGGATACCAGACACGGCTTTTTTATGTTTGGATGCCTGAACTTGTAAGAGAATTACCCTGACTAGCAAAGGATTAATTGAGTGATATTATCCAGCGAACATCATCAGAACGATTTATCGTCATTATTACCTAAACATGTTGCCATTATTATGGATGGTAACGGCCGTTGGGCAAAGAAACGAGGGAAATTAAGAGCCTTTGGTCATCGTGCAGGGATTAAAGCGGTACGGAGTGCGGTGAGTTTCTCGGCTAAACATAAAATTGAGTCACTGACGTTGTACGCTTTCAGTAGTGAAAACTGGAATCGGTCGGAACAAGAAGTCAGCTCTTTAATGGAATTATTTATTTTTGCACTAGATAGCGAAATCAAAAGTTTACATAAGCATAATATTAGATTATCTGTTATTGGTGATATTAGCCGGTTCAGTGAGCGTTTACAGGATCGAATCCATCGCTCAGTTAAGTTGACTGCTAATAATACGGGTCTGCAACTTAATATTGCTGCCAATTATGGTGGTCGTTGGGATATTGTTCAAAGTGTTCAGAAAATTGCCCGGCAGATTAAGGATAATTCCCTTGAACCACAGGATATTACTGAAGAATTAGTTAATAATTATATGAATCTAAGCCAGCAGCCTCAGGTTGATTTGGTCATTAGAACCGGAGGTGAACATCGTATCAGTAATTTTCTGTTATGGCAGATAGCTTATGCAGAATTCTATTTTACCGATATACTCTGGCCTGATTTTGATGAAAACGTTTTTGAAGGTGCAATTAATGCCTTTGCCAAAAGAGAACGCCGATTTGGCGGAACAATACCAGACGATGCCGATGTGGGATCATAGGAGGAACTCTTGCTGAAGTACCGCCTTATAACGGCTGTGATATTAATCCCTCTTGTGATTGCCGCTCTGTTTTTGCTGCCACCAGTAGTGTTTGGGCTGGTGATTATTGCTGTTTCAGCCCTTGCTGCATGGGAATGGGGGCAATTTGCTGGCTTATTTAACCAAAAGAAACGGGCTATTTTGGCAGTTCTGTTTGCTATTGGTTTATTGGTTTTACAATATACTCTGCCAGATTTCACTGATTTGATTGGACAATCGCAAATCACTTTTATCCTATGGGGGGGAATGATTTGGTGGATTGTCGCGACGCTTCTAGTTGTTACCTATCCTTCTTCCGCTGCAATTTGGAAGAGTTCCACTTTATTGCGCCTTTTATTTGGTGTCCTGACATTAGTGCCGTTTTACTGTGGAATGATGGTGTTACGGACTCAGGGATATGATGATAATTCATATTATGGTGCATGGTGGTTACTGTATGTCATGTTACTAGTATGGGGAGCGGATTCCGGTGCTTATCTCTTCGGACGTACTTTAGGTAAACGTAAAATGGCACCGAAAGTTTCTCCAGGAAAAACACTGGAAGGATTAATAGGAGGGTTAATGACAGCGGCTATTATTTCATGGTTGTTTGGGAAATATGCTCCAGTACCTGCAATGCCTGAAAAACTCATGTTGTGTTCTGCTATTGTTGTTATTGCTTCTGTATTTGGTGATTTGACTGAGAGTATGTTCAAACGTGAATCGGGTATTAAGGATAGCAGCCAGCTAATTCCGGGGCATGGCGGTGTTATGGATCGTATTGATAGCCTGACTGCTGCGATCCCTGTTTTTACTGGCCTAATGTTGCTGGTATTTTGATCTCTCTGTTTGACGGCGTTTGAAGAATATGATGGGAATTCTCTGGAATCTGGCGGCTTTTATTATTGCGCTAGGGATATTGATCACTGTGCATGAGTTTGGTCATTTTTGGGTGGCTAGAAAGTGTGGTATTCATGTTGAACGTTTCTCCATTGGTTTTGGTAAAGCTCTATGGCGGCGTACAGATCGTCAAGGAACTGAATATGTTATAGCTCTTATTCCACTGGGGGGATATGTGAAAATGCTTGATGAGCGTGTTTCACCTGTTTCTCCTGAACACCGTCATATGGCATTCAATAATAAAACACTTGGTCAGCGTGCTGCGGTGGTTAGTGCCGGGCCAATTGCTAACTTTTTATTGGCGGCTGTGGTTTATTGGTTGGTGTTTATTATTGGTGTGCCGGCAATACGTCCTGTTGTTGCGGATATCAAACCAGATTCTATCGCTGCGCAAGCAAATATTTCATCGGGAATGGAACTAAAATCCGTAGATGGTATCGAAACGCCTGATTGGAATTCAGTTCGTTTTGCTCTGGTAGGTAAGATAGGTGACGATAACATGACTGTTCAGGTTATCTCTCCAGGCTCATCATATCCGGTGGAGAAAATTTTGGATTTGCAGCAATGGAACTTTGATCCGGATAAGCAGGATCCTGTGCTGTCACTAGGGATTATGCCTGTTGGTCCTCGTTTGGATTCTCTGGTGGAAAAAGTTATCCTTGGCTCCGCAGCAGAAAAAGCGGGTTTGCAAAAGGGGGATAGGATAGTTAAAGTCGGTAGCCAGGAAATAGATGCTTGGCATACTTTTACATCCTTTGTCAGCAATAATCCGAATGTCCCGCTGGAACTTTCTGTGGATCGGGCTGGTCATATTATTTCTCTCTCTATGACGCCGGAAGCAAGACAACAATCTGGTGGCAGGAAAGTTGGTTTTGCCGGTGTGGAACTGCGAGTTGTGCCATTAGCCGATGAATATAGAATCGTTCAGCAATACGGGTCTTTCTCTGCCATGTATCAGGCGGGAGATAAGACTTGGCAACTGATGCGATTAACTGTCAGTATGATTGGTAAGCTGATCGTTGGTGATGTGAAAATTAACAACCTGAGTGGGCCTATCTCTATCGCCAAAGGGGCGGGGGTGTCGGCTGATTCCGGCTTGGTGTATTATTTGATGTTTTTGGCGCTAATAAGTGTCAATCTTGGGGTTATTAACCTGATCCCATTACCTGTGTTAGATGGTGGACACTTGCTCTTCTTGTTTATCGAAAAGATAAAAGGTGGGCCGGTTTCCGAGCGTGTACAAGACTTCAGCTATCGCATTGGTGCCATAGTACTGGTGTTATTGATGGGGCTTGCACTTTTCAATGATTTCTCCCGTTTTTAAAGCGGAAGACTAGTTAGGAAGACGCATTACAACGATGGCGATGAAAAAGTTACTCATAGCGTCGCTGCTGTTTGGCAGCGCCACTGCATACGGTGCAGACGGATTCGTAGTTCAGGACATTCACTTTGAAGGTCTTCAACGCGTCGCCGTAGGTGCAGCATTACTGAATATGCCAGTTCGCGTAGGTGATACGGTCAGCGATGAAGATATCGGGCGTACCATTCATGCACTATTTGCTACTGGTAACTTTGAAGACGTTCGTGTCCTGCGTGATAGCAATACACTTATTGTTCAGGTAAAAGAACGGCCGACTATTGCCAGCATCACTTTCTCCGGCAATAAATCGGTAAAAGATGATATGTTGAAACAAAACCTTGAGGCATCTCATGTTCGGGTCGGAGAAGCCCTTGACCGCACGATGTTGTCCAATATCGAAAAAGGGTTGGAAGATTTCTATTACAGTGTGGGTAAATACAACGCTAGTGTAAAAGCGGTTGTTACGCCACTTCCACGTAACCGTGTCGATTTAAAACTGGTTTTCGCTGAAGGTGTTTCGGCAAAAATCCAGCAAATTAACATTGTTGGTAATAAATCATTTTCTTCTGATGAGTTATTGAATCGTTTCCAACTTAGAGATGATGTGCCGTGGTGGAATCTGACTGCTGATCAGAAATATCAGAAACAAAAACTGAGTGGTGATCTTGAAGCATTGCGCAGTTTTTACCTTGATCGCGGTTATGCCCGTTTTAACATTGATTCGACTCAGGTCAGTTTGACGCCGGATAAAAAAGGTATTTATGTCACGTTGAATATTACTGAGGGGGATCAATACAAAATATCTGGTATTGACCTGAACGGTAATATGGCGGGCTATCAGTCAGAAATCACTAAACTGGCTAACATTGAGCCTGGTTCTCTGTATAACGGGACTCAGGTGACTAAAATGGAAAGTGAAATTAAAAATTTACTTGGCCGTTATGGTTATGCTTACCCACGAGTGATGACGCAACCTGAAATCAATGATCAGGACAAGACAGTAAAACTGCATGTCAATATTGATGCAGGTAACCGTTTCTATGTTCGTAAAATTCGTTTCTCTGGTAATGACACCACTAAAGATTCTGTTCTGCGTCGTGAAATGCGTCAGATGGAAAGAGCGTGGTTAGGAAGTGATCTGGTTGAACTGGGTAAAGATCGCCTTAACCGTTTGGGTTATTTCGAAACGGTAGATGTTGAAACTCAGCGTATACCAGGCAGCCTTGATCAGGTCGATGTCGTTTATAAAGTTAAAGAACGTAATACCGGTTCTCTGAACTTTGGTGTTGGTTTCGGTACAGAAAGTGGCGTTAGTTTCCAGGTTGGTGCTCAGCAGGATAACTGGTTGGGTACAGGTAATGCTGTTGGAGTTAATGCCAGTAAGAACGATTATTCAACCTATGCAGAGCTCTCCTTCACTGATCCATACTTCACGATTAATGGTGTGAGTCTTGGTGGTCGGGTATTCTACAACGATTTCAGAGCTGATGATGCTGAATTATCCGGTTACACTAACCAAAGCTATGGTATAAGTGGTTTCCTCGGTTTCCCGATTAATGAAAATAACTCCCTGAATTTTGGCTTAAATTATATTCATAACTCGCTGTCTGAGATGCTTCCTCAAGCTGCAATGTGGCGTTATCTGAGGTCTATGGGCGAGAAACCAAATTTTGAGAGTAAAGCCGAGTTCAAAGCGGATGACTTCTCTTTAAGTATGGGATGGACGTATAACGACCTTGACCGTGGCTTTTTCCCAACATCCGGTGTGAAATCGACTCTGAATGGTAAAGTGACTATCCCTGGTTCGGATAACGAATTCTATAGAGTGACACTGGATACTTCTGCCTATTATCCAATTAATGATGATCGTACTTGGGTGATTTTGGGGCGCAGTCGTTTAGGTTATGGTGATGGATTAGGTGGCAAAGAGTTACCATTCTATGAAAACTTTTATGCAGGTGGCTCCGGTACGGTTCGTGGTTTCCGTTCTAACAATATTGGTCCTAAAGCTATTTACCTGAATAAGGACGGGTTGCCTAAGAAAGAGAGTCCATCTCGTGATGCTGTAGGTGGTAACGCAATGGCGGTAGCTAGCCTTGAGTTGATTACGCCAACACCATTCCTTGATAGTAAGTATTCGAATTCTGTCCGAACTTCATTCTTTATTGATTCAGGTACGGTTTGGGATACCGATTGGAATGATTCTGCTGCGATGAAAAGCAGAGGTATACCTGATTACAGTAAACCAGGTAATATCCGCGTTTCGGCGGGTATTGCATTGCAATGGATGTCTCCTTTAGGTCCGCTGGTGTTCTCTTATGCCAAGCCGATCAAAGATTACGAAGGTGATAGATCAGAGCAATTCCAATTTAATATTGGCAAAACCTGGTGATAATGCGTTTTTATCTTATTATTGATAGAGCAAGCTCTGAAATCACAGGTTTCAGAGCATTAACTAAGTTTTCCAATAGGTTACAGATAGCGTGGTTTAAGGAGTTTATAGTGAAAAAATTGTTGTGTGCAGCAAGCTTTGGTATTGCATTAGCTTTCTCCGCTGGTGCTCAGGCAGCAGACAAAATTGCTGTTGTCAATGTTGGTGAGATTTTCCAGCAGTTGCCAGCCCGCGAAGCTGTTGTGAAGCAGTTGGAAAATGAGTTTAAAAACCGCGCATCTGAATTGCAACGGATGGAAACTGACTTACAATCCAAGATCCAGAAATTACAGCGTGATGGCTCCACTATGAAATCCAGTGTGCGTACTAATCTGGAAAAAGAAGTGATGGCTAAGCGTGAAGAATTTGGCAAAAAAGCCCAAGCTTTTGAACAAGATCACCGTCGTCGCGAGATGGAAGAACGCAACAAAATTCTAAGTCGTATTCAGGATGCAATCAAAGTGGTTGCTGGTAAAGAAGGCTATGATGTCGTTATTGATGCGAATACTGTTGCTTATTCAGTATCTGGCAAAAATATTACTGCAAGTGTATTGAAACAGGTTAAATAATAGATGCCTTCAATTCGATTGGCTGATTTAGCTCAGCAGTTGAATGCACAATTACATGGTGATGGCGATATTGTTATCACCAGTATTGCCCCAATGCATTCGGCCAATAACGAACAGATCACTTTTTTGTCTGATAGCCGTTACCGTGAACGTTTAGGCGAATGCCAGGCTGCTGCTGTCGTCCTCCGCGAGTCAGATCTTCCTTATTGCAATATTCCGGCGTTGGTTGTCGCCAATCCTTATCTGGCCTATGCCTATATGGCTCAGATTATGGATACAACACCGGTTCCCGCACAGGATATTCACCCTTCCGCGGTGATTTCACCTCAGGCAACTTTGGGTAAAAATGTTGCTGTCGGAGCCAATGCGGTTATCGAATCTGGCGTTGTTCTTGGCGATAATGTTGCTATCGGCGCAGGCTGCTTTATTGGTAAAAATGCGCGTATTGGCGCGGGAACTCGTCTCTGGGCGAATGTCTCTGTTTATCACAATATTGAAATGGGTGAACAGTGTTTGATTCAGTCAGGAACAGTGATCGGGTCTGATGGTTTTGGCTATGCGAATGATCGTGGTCAATGGGTTAAAATCCCGCAATTAGGTTCAGTCATTATTGGTGACCGGGTTGAGATTGGTGCCTGTACAACGATTGATCGAGGAGCTTTGGATAATACCATTATTGGCAATGGCGTCATTATCGATAACCAGTGTCAGATTGCTCATAATGTTATTATTGGTGACAATACGGCGGTTGCTGGCGGTGTGATCATGGCCGGTAGTCTGAAAATCGGTTGTTACTGTATGATTGGTGGCGCCAGTGTAATTAATGGACATATGGAAATCTGTGATAAGGTAACCGTCACGGGGATGAGTATGGTGATGCGTCCTATCACTGAACCTGGTGTATACTCCTCTGGCATTCCAGCACAACCAAATAAAGTTTGGCGTAAGACGGCAGCTTTAGTCATGAATATCAATGAAATGAATAAACGTCTTAAGTCACTGGAGAGTAAGCTGGAAGACGAAAACGAGTAATTGCACTATATTTAATTGCACTATATTTTTGGTTGTGTCTTATTTTTGCGGCCTGCCTGGAAACTCTGGATTTGGGGTTTAAGCGGGCCGTGTCGTTAATACAATTAGTCCTTTTGACAGGAAGAGTATTTAGATGAGTGATAATCATACTCTGCACATTGAAGAAATTTTAGATCTACTTCCGCATCGTTATCCGTTTTTATTAGTGGATCGCGTTCTTGATTTTGAGGAAGGTAAATTCTTACGTGCAGTAAAAAACGTATCTTTTAACGAACCCTTCTTTCAGGGGCATTTTCCCGGCAAACCTATTTTCCCAGGCGTTCTGATCCTTGAAGCTATGGCACAGGCCACCGGAATTCTGGCATTTAGGAGCGTGGGCAAGCTAGAGCCAAATGAGCTCTATTATTTTGCTGCTATTGATGGTGCCCGTTTTAAACGCCCGGTAGTGCCTGGGGATCAAATGATATTAGAAGTAGAATTTATTAAGGAACGTCGAGGGGTTGCGCGTTGTAGAGGCGTAGCGAAAGTCGATGGAGAAATAGCTTGCGAAGCAGAAATGATGTGTGCTCGCCGTCGTGAGGTTTAGTCTATGATTGATGAAACCGCTTATATACATCCTAGCGCTATTGTAGAAGATGGTGCGGTTATTGGTGCCAATGTTCGTATTGGGCCGTTTTGTTGTATTGGCTCTCAGGTTGAGATTGGCGAAGGTACAGAGCTGAAGTCTCATGTTGTTGTCAATGGAATAACCAAAATCGGCCGTGATAACCAGATTTTTCAGTTTGCTTCTATTGGCGAAATGAATCAGGACCTGAAATATCACGGTGAACCAACCCGAGTTGAAATTGGTGATCGTAACCGTATCCGCGAAAGTGTCACTATTCATCGTGGCACCGTGCAGGGTGGCGGTGTAACGAAAATCGGTAATGATAATTTGTTGATGGTTAATGCCCATATTGCTCATGACTGTATTGTCGGTGATCGTTGTGTCATTGCGAATAATGGTACTTTGGGGGGGCATGTTATCCTGGGTGATTATGTCATCATTGGTGGTATGAGTGCGATTCATCAGTTTTGTCAGATTGGCTCTCATGCTATGGTGGGCGGGTGTTCCGGTGTGGTACAGGATATTCCGCCATACGTTATTGCTCAGGGGAATCATGCAACGCCTTTTGGCACTAATGTCGAAGGTCTGAAACGCCGTGGTTTTGATAAAGATTCATTGCATGCAATTAGAAATGCGTACAAAATTTTGTATCGTAACGGAAAAACGTTAGAAGAAGCACAACAAGAAATTGCTGAGCTGGCTGAAAATAATCAGCATGTAAAAATCTTCAGCGATTTTCTGGCAAATTCTACCCGTGGCATTGTCCGTTAAGTAGATGAAGGATACTCCTTTGGCTACCATTTCTTCTATTAATAGTCTGCGTCCGCTGACTATTGGATTAATCGCCGGAGAAACCTCCGGTGATATCCTTGGAGCAGGTTTAATTCGTGCACTAAAAGCGAAAGTACCTAATGCCCACTTTGTTGGTGTGGCAGGTCCTCTTATGCAGGCTGAAGGTTGTGAAGCCTGGTATGAGATGGAAGAGCTAGCAGTAATGGGGGTTGTCGAAGTTCTCGAACGTTTGCCTCGTTTATTGAAAATACGTAAGGATCTGACAACCCGTTTTACGGAACTGAAACCTGATGTGTTTGTGGGCATTGATGCGCCGGATTTCAATATCACTTTGGAAGGTCGGTTAAAACAGCGGGGCATCCGCACCATTCATTATGTCAGTCCGTCAGTATGGGCTTGGCGGCAGAAACGTGTTTTCAAAATTGGTAAAGCCACAGATATGGTTCTGGCCTTCTTGCCTTTTGAAAAAGTGTTTTACGATAAGTTCAATGTTCCGTGTCGGTTTATTGGACATACCATGGCGGATGCTATGCCATTGCAACCAAATAAAGCGACGGCACGTGAGCTATTAGGTATTCCGTCAGAGGCTGTTTGCCTGGCTTTATTGCCGGGGAGTCGCCATTCTGAGGTTGAGATGCTGAGTGCGGATTTTCTTAAGACTGCTCAGTTATTGCAGCGGAGTATGCCAGATCTGCATGTATTTGTGCCGTTGGTGAATGCTAAACGGCGTGAACAATTTGAGCGTATTAAACAAGAAATTGCGCCAGAGCTGAATGTTCACCTTGTGGATGGCAAAGCGCGAGAAATCATGATTGCAAGTGATGCTGCACTTTTGGCTTCTGGTACTGCTGCTCTGGAATGTATGCTGGCAAAATGTCCAATGGTAGTTGGTTACCGGATGAAGTCATTGACTTTCTGGTTGGCAAAACGCCTGGTAAAAACGCCTTATGTTTCATTGCCTAACTTATTATCCGGTGAAGAGCTGGTTAAAGAATTATTGCAGGAAAAATGTCAGCCTCAAAAACTTGCAGATGAGTTGTTGCCGTTACTACAAGGCAGTGAAAAAATTGAAGTATTGAAACAAACATTTTTACATTTGCATGAAAGCATTCGTTGTAATGCTGACGAACAAGCAGCACAAGCCGTATTGGAATTGGCAGGAAAATGATGGAATTTATATATCCTCAGGCGAGTCTGATTGCCGGAGTTGATGAAGTTGGTCGAGGCCCATTAGTAGGTGCCGTTGTGACCGCGGCTGTTATTTTAGATCCATCCAGGCCGATCACCGGGCTGGCTGATTCTAAAAAACTCAGTGAGAAACGCCGTGAAGCATTGTATCTGGAGATTACAGAAAAAGCGTTGTGTTGGAGCCTGGGGCGTGCAGAGCCAGAAGAAATTGATCAACTGAATATCTTGCACGCAACTATGCTTGCGATGCAAAGGGCTGTGGCTGGCTTGTCTATTCCGCCTGAATATGTGCTGATTGATGGCAATCGTTGCCCTAAATTGTCAATTCCTGCACAAGCGGTGATAAAAGGTGATGGGCTGGTTGCTGAAATCAGTGCGGCTTCTATTGTGGCGAAAGTGACTAGAGATCGGGAAATGGCTGAACTTGACCAATTATTTCCTGAATATGGATTTGCTAAACATAAAGGCTACCCAACGGCATTTCATTTAGAAAAGCTGGCTCTGTTGGGAGCGACAAAACATCACCGTAAAAGTTTTGCGCCGGTTAAAAGAGCAATTGGCCTTTAAGTTAACTTGTTGACTGAATACAGCTATTCTTCAAATCAATATCATCTGGACAAACACATGGCCGAACCCCGTTTTGTACACTTACGTGTCCACAGCGACTATTCAATGATTGATGGCTTAGCCAAAACCAGCCCTTTAGTGAAAAAGGTTGCTCAATTAGGTATGCCAGCTTTTGCGATCACTGATTTTACTAACCTGTGTGGGTTGGTGAGATTTTACGGCAGTGCTCATGGGACGGGAATAAAACCGATTATTGGTGCTGATTTCTATATGGAAAGCGAATTGCTCGGTGATGAGTACGCTAACCTGACCATTCTTGCGCGCAATAATACTGGCTATCATAACCTGACGTTACTGATATCAGAGGCTTATCAGAAGGGGTATGGTGCTGTTGGCCCGACAATTAAACAGGAATGGCTGATAAACCATAAAGAAGGGTTGATCCTGCTCTCTGGTGGCCGTATGGGAGATGTTGGCAAATTCCTGTTACGTGGTAATCAGATTATGGTGGACCAATGCCTTGAGTTTTATCAGGAGCATTTCCCCGACTGTTATTATCTGGAGCTAATCCGTACTGGCCGTGCAGATGAAGAAAGTTATCTTCATGCAGCGGTTGCACTGGCGACAGAAAAGAACTTGCCTGTTGTTGCGACTAATGATGTGTGTTTCATCGACAGTGAAGATTTTGATGCTCATGAGATCCGCGTGGCGATTCATGATGGCTATACATTAGCTGATCCAAAACGCCCGAAAAATTACAGTCCTCAGCAATATCTGCGTAGTGAACAGGAAATGTGTGAGCTATTCGCTGATATTCCTGAAGCGCTGGAAAACAGTGTAGAAATTGCTAAGCGTTGTAATGTCACTATTCGCCTTGGTGAATATTTCCTGCCGCAATTCCCTACGGGAGAAATGAGTACCGAAGGTTATCTGATAGATAAATCTAAACAAGGGTTGGAAGAACGTTTAGCATTTCTCTATTCGGATCCTAAAGTACGCGCAGAAAAACGTCCTAAATATGATGAGAGACTCGATATTGAACTTCGGGTTATCAACCAGATGGGATTCCCTGGCTACTTCCTGATCGTGATGGAATTTATTCAGTGGTCGAAAGACAATGGTGTTCCCGTTGGCCCAGGGCGTGGTTCTGGTGCCGGTTCTTTGGTGGCTTATGCTCTGAAAATAACTGATCTCGATCCTTTAGAGTTCGACCTGCTATTTGAACGGTTCCTTAATCCTGAACGTGTTTCCATGCCCGATTTTGACGTCGATTTCTGTATGGAAAAACGTGATCAGGTGATTGATCATGTGGCTGATATATATGGTCGTGATGCCGTATCTCAGATCATCACATTCGGTACGATGGCAGCGAAAGCCGTCATTCGGGATGTTGGCCGTGTGCTGGGGCATCCATACGGGTTTGTTGACAGAATTTCTAAATTGATACCGCTTGATCCAGGTATGACATTGGAAAAGGCATTTATCGCAGAGCCACAACTTCCTGAAATTTATGAAGCGGATGAGGAAGTTAAAGCGCTGATAGATATGGCGCGTAAATTGGAAGGTGTTACCCGTAACGCGGGGAAACACGCGGGTGGGGTTGTTATCGCCCCAACTAAGATCACGGATTTCGCGCCTCTCTACTGTGACCCGGAAGGTTTGAACCCGGTTACTCAGTTTGATAAAAACGATGTGGAATATGCTGGGTTGGTGAAATTCGACTTCCTCGGACTGAGGACGTTGACTATCATCAATTGGGCGTTGGAAATGATCAACGCACGCAGAGCGAAGAAAGATCTGGACCCAATTGATATCGCAGCGATTCCGCTGAACGACGTCAAGAGCTTCGATATGCTGCAACGCGCTGAAACAACAGCGGTATTCCAGCTCGAATCCCGTGGTATGAAGGATCTTATCAAACGCCTGCGTCCTGACTGCTTCGAAGACATGATTGCGCTTGTGGCACTGTTTCGTCCGGGTCCTTTGCAATCAGGTATGGTGGACAACTTCATTGACCGCAAACATGGTCGGGAAGAGATCTCATACCCAGATGTACAATGGCAGCACGAATCTTTACAACCTGTTTTGGAGCCAACTTACGGCATTATCCTTTATCAGGAACAAGTGATGCAGATTGCTCAGGTGCTGGCGGGATATACTCTCGGTGGTGCAGATATGCTCCGACGGGCAATGGGCAAGAAAAAGCCGGAGGAGATGGCGAAGCAGCGCTCCGTATTTGAGGATGGAGCCAAAAAACTCGGCATTGATGGTGAACTATCAATGAAAATCTTTGACTTGGTAGAGAAATTTGCTGGTTATGGATTTAACAAATCTCACTCCGCTGCGTATGCATTGGTCTCTTATCAGACTTTATGGTTGAAAGCACATTATCCGGCTGAATTTATGGCTGCGGTAATGACTGCTGATATGGATAATACAGAAAAAGTCGTTGGGTTGATTGATGAATGCTGGCGCATGGGGCTGAAAATCTTACCACCTGATATTAATAGTGGCTTGTATCATTTCCATGTTAATGATGACGGGGAGATCGTATATGGAATCGGTGCAATTAAAGGGGTAGGTGAAGGGCCGATTGAAGCTATCATCGAAGCTCGTCAGAAAGATGGTTATTTTAGAGAACTGTTTGATTTATGTGCTCGTGTTGACACCAAGAAGTTAAATCGCCGAGTGATGGAAAAACTGATCATGTCAGGGGCATTTGACCGTTTAGGGCCACACCGTGCAGCACTGATGTCCTCGTTGGAAGATGCGCTAAAAGCGGCAGATCAACATGCTAAAGCAGAAGCTACTGGTCAGACTGATATGTTTGGTGTATTAGCTGAAGCGCCAGAAGAAGTGGAACGCTCTTATGCCAATATTTCTCAATGGCCGGAACAGATTGTTCTTGATGGTGAACGGGAAACACTGGGTCTCTATTTAACTGGGCATCCTATCACCCGTTATTTAAAAGAAATTGAGCGCTATACTAATGGATTGCGGTTAAAAGATGTGAATCCAACCCCGCGCGGTCAAGTAACGACTGTGATAGGTTTGGTGCTGGCATCCAAAGTGATTATAACCAAACGAGGTAACCGGATTGGTCTTTGTACTTTAGATGATCGTTCAGGACGTCTAGAAGTTATGTTATTTTCCGATGCCTTGGAGAAATATCGGCATTTGCTAGAACAAGACCGGATATTAATCGCTACAGGTCAGGTCAGCTTTGATGACTTCAATGGAGGTCTTAAAATG
Organism: Photorhabdus antumapuensis; assembly: GCF_020387775.1. Classification (NCBI taxonomy): domain Bacteria; kingdom Pseudomonadati; phylum Pseudomonadota; class Gammaproteobacteria; order Enterobacterales; family Morganellaceae; genus Photorhabdus; species Photorhabdus antumapuensis. The sequence goes on along the minus strand of NZ_JAHZMK010000076.1, from coordinate 10,710 downwards.
ACAGCCCGTGAATTAATGGATATTAGTGAAGCGCGTGAAAAATATGCGCGTGGGCTTGCTATCTCGCTGTCAGACAGGCAAATTGATGATCAATTGTTGAGCCGTCTTCGTAGTGCATTGGAACCACATCGTTCGGGAACGATACCGGTTCATCTTTATTACCAGAGGGAAGACGCCCGCGCCCGTTTAAGATTTGGCGCGACGTGGAGGGTAACGCCAACGGATAACCTTCTGACAGATTTGCGAACTCTGCTGGGTAATGAGCAGGTAGAATTAGAATTTGACTAAAATTAGGAATGTTATGAGTCTGAATTTTCTTGAATTTGAACAGCCGATTGCCGAGCTGGAAGCGAAAATTGATTCGCTAACCGCAGTTAGCCTTCAAGGTGAAAAATTAGATATAAATCTGGATGAAGAAGTACAACGTTTGCGGGAAAAAAGTCTGGAATTGACTCGCAAAATCTTTTCAGATTTAGGTGCCTGGCAAATTGCTCAACTTGCTCGTCACCCACGTCGTCCTTATACGTTGGACTATATTCAGCATATTTTTACTGATTTTGAAGAGCTTGCTGGTGATCGTGCTTATGCTGATGACAAAGCAATTGTGGGTGGTCTGGCTCGTATTGATGGACGTCCAGTGATGGTGATTGGTCACCAAAAAGGCCGTGAAACCAAAGAAAAAATTCGCCGTAATTTCGGTATGCCTGCGCCAGAAGGTTATCGTAAAGCTTTGCGTCTGATGGAAATGGCAGAGCGTTTTAAACTGCCAATTATTACTTTCATTGATACTCCTGGTGCATATCCTGGGGTTGGTGCAGAAGAGCGTGGTCAATCTGAGGCGATAGCTCGCAACTTGCGTGAAATGTCCCGCCTGTCTGTGCCTGTTATTTGTACTGTGATTGGTGAAGGTGGCTCTGGTGGTGCTCTGGCGATTAGTGTTGGTGATAAAGTGAATATGCTGCAATATAGTACTTATTCTGTTATCTCCCCAGAAGGTTGTGCCTCAATTTTATGGAAAAGTGCGGAAAAAGCACCTTTGGCGGCAGAAGCAATGGGGATCACTGCTCCTCGTTTGAAAGAACTGGAATTGATCGATTCTGTGATCTCAGAGCCATTAGGTGGCGCTCATCGTGACTATGAAGCAATATCCAAATCGTTGAAAGCTCAGTTGTTGATTGACCTGGCAGAGCTTGATCATTTGACATCTGAAGAGTTAATCAACCGCCGATATCAGCGTTTGATGCAATATGGTTATTGCTGATATTTGAATTAATTGTTTGAATAAGGGATGGTAAATGACTGGAAATGATAAATTTCAGTCACTTCCATCCTTTACTATTTCTGCTTCTTTTTGTCATTTTATATTCTTAATGAAAGTAGTGAAAAACATTATCTGACTGACAGAGATTTTAAACTTACTAAAGTAGATAATAATGAATTCATATTATTGCAAGCTAAGGAACTCTTGAACCTATAATGACAAACATTGATGAGAGACTATTTGTCACTTTGGCTGAACAGCTTGGTGAATATAAGAAAATCCTGGTTGGATTCAGTGGTGGGCTGGACTCCTCTGTTTTGCTTCATTTGTTGGTTAATTGGCGTAATCAACATGATCAGAAAATTCAACTAAGGGCAATACATATTCACCACGGTTTAAACCTAAAAGCAGATCAGTGGGTTGAACATTGCCAATTGATCTGTGATGACTGGCAAGTGGAGTTTCATTCTGCAAGAGTCACGATAGATGCTCGTCAAAAGGGGATTGAGGCTGCTGCTCGTGATGCTCGATATCAGGTATTTAAGCGCGAATTACAAAAAGACGAAGTTTTGGTAACAGCCCAACATCTTGATGATCAGGCGGAGACTTTTTTATTGGCATTAAAGCGAGGTAGTGGTCCGGCCGGTCTTGCTTCTATGCCTTCAATCGCTGTATTTGCTAATACATTATTGTTACGTCCTCTACTTGATTATAGCCGGAATGAACTGGAAATGTATGCCAGTAAACATCGTCTGAATTGGATTGAAGACGACAGTAATCAAGATGATCGTTATGACAGAAATTTTCTGCGCTTACATATTATGCCGTTACTGAATCAACGTTGGCCGCATTTCCCACAATCTGTTGCTCGAAGTGCAAGTTTATGTGGCGAACAAGAACAGCTTCTAGATGAATTATTGAATGAGTCTCTGAAAGAGCTAATAACTCAAGATGGTGCTTTGGGTATTTCGTCTTTGGCTGTATGTTCAGAAGCCAAACGAAATGCTTTGTTACGCCGTTGGTTTGGTTACCATGAGATGAAAATGCCTCCACGAGAGCAGCTTAACCGGCTTTGGTATGAGGTGGCTCTTGCTCGCACTGATGCTGAGCCTCGACTACAATTTGGTGAATATGATATACGTCGTTATAAGCAAAAACTCTGGTTGGTTCCTCAATTACAATCTTTGAGAGACACTATTCTTGAGTGGGATATTTGCAATACTTTGGTATTACCGGATCGCTTGGGAGAATTGAATATTTCTGATCGCGGTATCCAAGTAAGGGCCCCGGCTGATCATGAACGAGTGACTATTCGCTTTGGTGTCCAGGGAATGATAAGTATTGTGGGGCGTCAACATTCTCGGCATAGTAAAAAATTGTGGCAAGAGTTTGGGGTTGCTCCGTGGCTTAGAGAGCGAATTCCATTGCTTTATTACAATGAACAATTGATAGCGGCGTTAGGTGTTTTTGTTACCAAGGAAAGTAAAGCGGCAGAAGGAAGAGAGATGTTAACAATGAACTGGCATAAAACGCTGTTAAAATAAAAAGTTAAGCCGCCAAAGGCGGCTGTTTTCTATCAAGATTCAGAGTGTTCAATAATAATAGTGCCAATTTTAGGGTGACTGAAACTAGCAATATGATCTAACCGCAATTCACGAGGTTTACCTTCTGTTTCAATTATCAAGTATTCAACTTTTTTTCTTAAAACCAAATCACAGGCTTTTCCTTCAATAACTTCCCCACCCCGCAACTTTATGTGGAGATGGAGCTGATGTTGGCAAGTTGACTCAAGATTATCGTAGTCGTCACAGTTAATTGGTTGATATTCAGTATTTATAGACATATTTGCTCACCACTATGGTTAGTGGCGGTTATTGCCGCCCGTGGTTGTTAAAATTGTAACTCAAAAGCACTATTAATGACTATAGCACAGGAAATCAATCGTGATTAATGAATAACTTTGGTTATTCATTCTGAACAGTAAGTAAATAAAAGTCCTATTTCACAGCAACTTCCTGACAAAAGTATTAAAATCGGCCCACGTTATTTTGCTATTATTGAATAACATCCTTAAGAAGGACAGTATTTACGCTATTAAGCTTGAATAATCGCTATGTTCCTTGTGTTACTTATAAGATGAGAATTATAGAACTCATTATACTGTGTGGAGATAAATGTGAATAAAAAACTTTTGACAGCGTTGGTTGCTGTGGGCGTATCTGCTTTGATGGGATGTAAAGGTAACTCAGCACAACAAACGAGTTCACAGCCAGTAGATCAGACTTTTCATGGTGCTCTTCCTTGCGCTGATTGTTCTGGTATTGATACCACACTGTTATTGGATAATGATGGTACTTATATTCTGGAACAAACTTATCTTGGCGCTCGTGATGGTGATCAGTCGTTCTTTGAATCTGGTCTATGGGCGAAAGATGGAGAGAAAATTCGCCTGACAAAATCAGACGACCAGAAATCTTATTATCTGTCGAAAGGTGAAAACCTAGTAATGCTGGATATTGAAGGCAATAAAATTGAATCATCATTCAATTATGAACTGCAACGGGTAAAACCGAAGAAACTGGTGGGTGAATACAGTTATATGGCTGATGCTGCTTTGTTTACAGATTGTAGTACAGGTAGCCGGTATGCTGTAACGGAAAGCCTGGATTTGGAGCAAGGCTATCACCAAGTCGGTGTGGAAGGTGGAACGCCGGTTTATGTTGAAGTTGAAGGCTATTACAGTGTCCGTCCTTCAATGGAAGATGGGCAATTTGATCCTGCCCTGATTCAGACAGGTAAAATCCATTTCGATAAATCGAAATCTTGTAATATGAAGAAATAATTCTAGCTTCAGTATGTATGGTGATAATGGGCTAAGAAGCGTAAAATGCTCTGTTACGATGTGACCATTATCACCATATTATTCAATAAATTACTACAATAATCTTAATTAACAACCAAGTTGTTGCTTCAGGTAATCAACAACATCATCTAGTTTCAGCATCTGTTTTTCATCACCACGACGATGTTTATATTCTACTTCGTCATTATCGAGATTACGGTCACCGATAACGATAGTGTGTGGTACACCGATAAGCTCCATGTCAGCAAACATCACACCTGGGCGTTCCTTACGATCATCAAAAATAACATCAATGCCGCTAGCGCGTAGATCAGCATACAGTTTCTCTGCAACTTCTTTAACGCGATATGACTTGTGCATATTCATTGGCAAAATAGCAACTTGGAATGGTGCAATTGCGTCAGGCCAGATGATACCGCGGTCATCGTAATTTTGTTCAATCGCTGCGGCGACAATACGAGTAACACCAATACCATAACAGCCCATAGTAACTATCTGGTTATGGCCGTCTTCGCTTTGAACAGTCGCTTTCATGGCATCAGAATATTTGGTGCCAAGTTGGAAGATATGGCCAACTTCAATACCACGTTTGATGAGCAATGTACCTTTACCATCCGGGCTGGCATCACCTTCAACAACATTACGGATATCGGCAACTTCTGGTACTGGTAGATCACGTTCCCAGTTGATACCGAAATAGTGTTTGTCATTGATATTGGCACCTGCGCCAAAGTCACTCATCACTGCTACACTACGGTCAATAATAACGGGTATTGTCAGATTGACAGGGCCCAGTGAACCTGGACCTGCACCAACAATTGAACGAATCTCTTCTTCGGTAGCAAAAGTCAGCGGGCTGGCAACTAAAGATAATTTCTCTGCTTTGATTTCATTAAGTTCATGGTCGCCGCGAACCAGTAAAGCAACTAATTTATGACCTGTACCTTCTGCTGCGTGAACCATCAGGGTTTTAACCGTTTTCTCAATTGGCAGATTGAATTGCTCAACCAGTTCAGCAATTGTTTTTGCGTTTGGAGTATCTACCAGATGCATCTCTGCTGTTGGTGTTGCGCGATCATGAGCGGGGACAACAGCTTCGGCTAATTCAATATTAGCTGCGTAATTGGATTCAGTAGAGAAAACGATATCATCTTCTCCACTGGCTGCCAGAACCTGAAATTCATGAGAAGCACTACCACCGATGGAACCGGTATCAGCCAGAACAGCACGAAAATCCAAACCTATGCGGGTAAAAATTTTGCTGTAGGCTTCGTACATGTTGTCGTAAGTTTCTTGTAATGATGCTTGGGTTGCATGGAAAGAGTAAGCATCTTTCATTAGGAATTCACGGGAGCGCATCACGCCAAAACGAGGGCGAACTTCATCGCGGAATTTAGTCTGGATCTGGAATAAAGTCAGTGGCAACTGTTTGTATGAGCTGACTTCATTGCGGATCAGATCAGTAATGACTTCTTCATGAGTTGGACCTAGTACAAAAGGACGATCACTTCGGTCAACAAAACGCAGTAACTCTGGACCGTATTGTTCCCAGCGGCCACTTTCTTGCCATAGATCTGCCGGTTGTACGACGGGCATAGATATTTCAATCGCTCCGGCATTGTTCATTTCTTCTCGAACAATTTTTTCGACTTTTTTGAGTACACGGATACCTGTAGGCATCCAATTATACAGACCTGAAGCGAGTTTACGGATCATACCCGCACGAAGCATCAGCTTATGGCTGACAACCTCTGCATCGGCAGGAGTCTCTTTTAGTGTAGAGAGCAGATATTGGCTAGTACGCATTGTTAGGTTCCATTAGAGCAGCAAATTGCTTCTGACTGGCAGAAATTTGCCAGCCAATAAAAAACGAAAATAAGTCTTTAGTCTACCAGTGAGTTTAAGATGCCAAAAGGGTATATGCTGATTTTTAATGGGGATCTATGGAGACCACTTCGGTCAATGTGCCACAGATTTTCCAGCGCACATTAAAATCCAATAAATGAGCAGCATATTCCCGATTTTCCTGTGCTCCTCTCCGGTAAGCAGGACGAGGGTCCTGGGCCAAAACTTGGCTGATAAAACGGCGTAAATTCGGATAAATATTTTGAATTGATATGAGTTGTTGCTCAGCGGTAGGTAAAAATATCACTTCCATATCGGTAGAAGGGGCTTGCTGTGCAAAACCTGCCACTGCGTGTGGCTGACATTCAGCAAAAGGTAGATAAGGCTTAATATCAATAACAGGCGTACCATCAACTAAATCTAGGCTACCCAGTTCCAGAGTAACTCGACCTTTTCTGTATTCTATCCCTTTAAGTTCAATCAAAGACATACCGATTGGATTTGGTCGAAAAGTCGAACGGGTTGCGAATACACCCATTTTTGCATTGCCGCCTAAACGAGGAGGGCGCACCATTGGCTTCCAACCGCCTTCCATCGTTTGATGGAAGATAAAAATAACCCATAGATGACTAAATTGCTCCAGATCACGAACTGCATCCGGTTGATTATAGGGAGGAAGAAGTACCAGTTTCCCACCACCATCTTCAATAAGACCTGGTTGGCGGGGAACGGCAAATTTTTCTTTATAAGGGGAGTGAATAACCCCTATCTGAGTGAAATGAAAATCAGTCATTGGGTAGTAAGCAGGGCTGAACCTTCACATATTGCTATCTGGTAGCACCCTTGGCCTGATAATATCTCGCATTGATGCAATAAAACAGCGTTAGCATTCAAATAAGCCGCTTTAGTTATCATCTGGTTGCGTGCCATAGTGATATTAACTGGTGGGTCCTGTAAGGAACTACGGCATGATTGACCAGAAACAATCCCTAAATCTTTAAATGAGGTACCTAATAATTCTTCACTCTTGGTATATAACTTTACGGATGAAGAGAAATGTTTTTTTTCTCCAGTTGATAGTTTTGTGAACTTCATATCTGATAACTGGGAAGAGTCAGGCAATGTTATTTGTTGTACTGAACATCCTGTTATGGACAGTGCTAACAAAGAGGAAAGTAGCCTATGCATTATAGATCCTCGAATTTTTACTGTTAGAGTTAAGTGAGTAGATCAGGTTAACAAAAAATATCGAAAACATGATGCCATAATAAATCAGGCGGACAATCTGTCCGCCTGATTATTCTAATATCAATGAGCGTAATATGAAAGATTACCAGCCTTTCACTGCACCACCATTAAAGATCTTATTGGCAGCTTCATCAACTTCGTTGGATTGATATGCCTTAACGAATTTCTTAACGTTTTCAGCATCTTTATTATCTTCTCGACTAACCAGTAGGTTTACATATGGAGAATCTTTATCTTCAACAAATAAACCATCTTTTGCTGGAGTCAGCCCGATCTGGCTTGCATAGGTTGTATTAATGATTGCGAGAGCAATTTTTTGATCATCCAGTGAACGTGGTAATTGTGGTGCTTCCAATTCGACTAGTTTTAAATTCTTAGGATTTTCAACAACGTCTAGAACCGTTGGTAATAAGCCTATGCCATCTTTCAATTTAATTAAACCTTGTTTCTGCAACAGTAATAAAGAACGGCCTAAGTTCGTTGGATCGTTTGGTAACGCAATTTGGGAACCATCCTGCAATTCATCCAGGGATTTAATTTTTTTGGAATAACCTGCAATTGGATAAACAAAAGAGTTGCCAACTGTGACCATCTTATAACCACGATCTTTGATTTGTTGATCCATGTAAGGTTTGTGCTGGTATGCATTCAGATCAATATCACCTTTACTCAGAGCTTCGTTTGGCAATACAAAATCATTAAAAGTGACCAGTTCTACATCAAGACCATATTTGTCTTTAGCTACTTTTTTTGCAATTTCAGCAACTTCCTGCTCTGCACCAACGATAACGCCTACTTTAATATGGTTTGGATCTTGTTTTTCCTGCCCGCAACCAGACAGAATTAATGAACCTAAGAGAGCGCTGATAGTTGCGATGGTTTTTAATTTAACAGACATACTTTACCCCTATAGAATACTGATTTATTAGCACCGGCAAGGTACTGTTATTAAAATAATCTTATCATTTACGTGTTGTGGCCTTGACTAAATGGTCACCACTTAATTGAATTAAATAAACTAAAATAACCAGTAACACTAATACGGTATTCATTACTGTTGCATTATAGCCGATATAACCATATTGGTAGCCAATTTGGCCTAATCCACCTGCACCTACAGCACCTCCCATTGCAGAATAGCCGACTAAAGTAATTAGGGTAATTGTGGCTGCATTGAACAAACCAGGTAATGCTTCAGGTAACAGAATTTTCTTTACAATCTGGAATGGGGTTGCTCCCATTGCTCTAGCGGCTTCAATTAGTCCCGATGGAATTTCCAGTAAAGCATTTTCTACCATACGGGCAATAAATGGCGCAGCACCTATGGTCAATGGCACAATGGCAGCCTGTAAACCGATCGATGTTCCCACAATTAATCTGGTAAAAGGAATCATCCACACCAGTAAAATAATAAATGGGATAGAACGGAAAATATTAACTACTGCTGAAAGAAAGCGATAAAGTTTACTATTTTCCATAATTTGACCGGGACGGGTGACATATAACAATACACCTACCGGCAGCCCGATAATGAAGCCAAAGAAACCAGAAACAAAAGTCATTACCAGAGTTTCCCAGACGCCTTTAGCCAGCAATAAGATCATTCCTTCAGACATAACCGAGAACCTCTACTTTCACATGATGGTCTTGTAAAAATTTAATTGTTGATTCAACGCCGCCATTTTCACCGTGTAATTCCGCTAACATCACACCAAATTTTACGCCACCGGCATAGTCGATTTGAGAACTTAATATATTCATATCAATATCAAAACGACGTACCGCCATTGAAATCAGTGGGGCATCTACCGACTGACCGGTGAACTCCAGTTTCAATAATGGACTAAGATCTGGTGCTGGGTGGCTTTGCATTTTTTGTACATAATCTTCAGGGATATCCAGATGCAAAGTTGACTGAATAAATGCCTGAGCGATAGGTGTCTTGGGATGAGAGAACACTTCACTAACAATGTCTTGCTCAATCAGTTGCCCACCACTAATAACGGCTACTTGGTCACAAATACGTTTGACGACGTCCATTTCATGTGTAATTAACAGAATGGTTAGCCCCAAACGGCGATTAATATCTTTCAATAATTCTAGAATAGAACGCGTTGTTGCGGGATCCAGAGCGCTGGTGGCTTCATCACATAAAAGTACTTTAGGTGAATTAGCTAGAGCACGGGCAATAGCAACGCGTTGCTTCTGTCCGCCAGAGAGATTTGCTGGATAAGCATCATGCTTATCTGCAAGACCCACAAGCTCCAATAACTCATCTACCCGTTTTTTGATTTCAGCCTTTGGAATGTTATCTAATTCCAAAGGTAAAGCTATGTTGCCAAACACAGTTCTTGAAGACAGCAAATTGAAGTGCTGGAAAATCATGCCAATACGACGACGTGCACGAGTTAAATCACTATCAGATAAGATAGTTAAATCCTGACCATTAACCAGTACTTGCCCGGAAGTTGGACGCTCAAGCATATTTACACAGCGAATCAGTGTACTTTTACCTGCGCCGGATGAGCCAATGACACCGTAAATTTGCCCTTGCGGAACATGCAGACTGATGTCTGAAAGCGCATTAATAGAACGCGCACCCTGCTGGAATATTTTATTGATATGAGACAGTTTTATCATTTTTATTCTTATTTATTCTTATAAAAATTCGAAAATTAATAGTTTGAATATTTTTGAGAAAACAAACCACTAGTTAAATCGGATGTTAAGGTGTCTAGACGTCTAAGTCAACTGGGAATAAATTAATTGCTGCATTCTCATTCATGGCTAAATCATGCGATACTGAGAACTTCTTACATTGCTTGGAGCAATCGGGTGACACAAGGTATTCCTGCCGTATTTTTAGATCGTGACGGAACAATAAATATCGATCATGGTTATGTACACGAAGTAGATGATTTTCAATTTATCGATGGTGCCATTGAAACCATGATTGAATTGAAAAAAATGGGGTATGCACTGGTATTAGTCACAAACCAGTCAGGTATTGCCCGTGGCATTTTCAATGAAGAACAATTCTTGCAACTGACAGAATGGATGGATTGGTCACTGGCAGATCGCGGTGTAGATTTGGATGGCATCTATTATTGTCCCCATCATCCTGATGCGACTGAAGAACAATATAAGAAGAGTTGTGATTGCCGTAAACCACAACCAGGTATGCTGCTGGATGCACAGAAGGAGCTTGGTATCGATATGACGGCTTCTTATATGGTTGGTGACAAATTGGAAGATATGCAAGCGGCGGTGATGGCGAAAGTGGGTACTAAGGTATTAGTTCGTACAGGTAAACCAATTACAAATGAAGCAGAACAAGCGGCTGATTTGATAATAAATAGCCTTGCAGACTTGCCTAAAGCGATTAAAAGCATCAGGAAGTAGGCTTTTTTGTTCTTTATATCATCATCCTGTTGAGAAAATACGCGAACGACAGTTTTTTTTAAATAAACGCTTGCCAGCGCCGAAGAACCCC
>NZ_JAHZMK010000075.1:0-1157 GCF_020387775.1 Photorhabdus antumapuensis | reverse complement strand
ACCATATATGGACGTCCCCGGTTGTGCAAGCATTGAATTGAAACGGTTTGCGACCATATATCCGGCGTCATTGTGGGTTAAATCACCCGCGCCATGATGTCATCCGAGCCCCGTTTCCTTATCACTACGTAGGTATCTCAGTACCTTGGTCTAATCCAGGCTATTACAGGGACGGTAGCCGTTTTCTCATCAGTGTTTGCAAACTCAATAAAACGTCTTTTTTAACCGGTTAATTCACCGCTTTCTTCATCATAAAATCAACATCATCTTTCAAAATGCGCCAGATAATACGAACCAGTTTATTGGCCAACGCGACCGTCGCCTTCATGACCCCACATCGGGCAATTAACTTTCTTAACCACTCACCCAGGGCATCATCACGTCTTTGAGAATAGCGCATCACCGCACGGGCACCATGAATAATTAACGTTCGCAGGTGACGGTTGCCCTGTTTGGTTATACCCGCCAGACGGTTTTTCCCTCCGGAATTGTATTGGCGTGGAACCAGACCGCACCAGGCAGAAAGCTGACGGCCATGTGAGAATTGTTCTACGTTGACCTCACTGACAAAAGCGGCGGCAATCAACGGTCCCACGCCAGGAATGGTCAGTAAGTGAGCATAACCCGATTGCTGGCTTGAAACCGCCTGAATGTCTTTATCCATTTCGTGAAGACGGGCATCAAACCGCTGCATATCTTCCTGGAGTGAATGGAGTAGGCGTCGGAGGACAAAGGATAATGCGTTATTTCCCTCTTCCAAAATATCAGGCAGAGCCTGCCGGAGTTGTTGAATGCCCGCAGGAATAACAATTCCCTGTTCGGCGAGCAGCGCCCGGGTTTGATTGACCAGTGCAGTACGTTGTTCCACCATGAGTTGCCGGACACTACGCAGGGCTTTGATATCTTGTTGCTCAATCGTTTTGACAGGGACAAAATGAATCCCAGGGCGACAGGCCGTTTCACAAATAGCCAGCGCATCATTGGCATCATTTTTCTGATTCTTACAGAGCGCTTTGACATGCTGAGTCGGGATAAGCCTGATTTCATAGCCCATGGCTTGGAGCGTTCTTCCCCAATAATGAGCACCCTGGCAAGCTTCCATCGCAATAAGGGTATTGGGTGGAAACGCTCTGAGCGTATCCAGCAATTTTTGTCGT
>NZ_JAHZMK010000074.1:0-6732 GCF_020387775.1 Photorhabdus antumapuensis | reverse complement strand
TCCAATAAAAATAATGGGTTGGAGGGTATTTTCGAGAGGCTTAATACTTAAGGTTCAGTGTATGTACTGTTGCTAACTTTCAGTTGTTTCGACAATGACAAGGTTTTGCGAAGATTGTAATGAAATAAAACACCGACACATTCCATTCCGGGTCATCATTAATATTTTGATATAATTTTTTATCGTAGAAAAATTAAGTGTAGTGTTTGAAAATGGATAATTACTTAATTAGCTCATTAAATCAATGAAGGCGGATTCGACTAATAAGCTACCAACTTGGATTATTAAGTGGAGAGTTAAATAATGTCAAAAAACAGATAAACCTTGGCTACTTTGGGAAATGTATGATGATTCCAATGAATTATGGGAAGATATTCTTCATCACCCAAACTGGAATCCTGATTTTAAATATCGCCGTAGGCCTGAAATGATAACAGTCGGTAAAATTAGTTTTCCAAAGCCGATTGATTATGAGTTAAGAGAGAGGGATAAATATTTCACTGCAAGTTCTGACGGGGTGGGGTATTTTGTCTGGAGAGATGATAATGTTGATTATTATTATTTACAATCGGGGGTTATTCATTTAACAAAAGAAGCCGCGAAACAACATGTAAAAGCTATAATTAAAATTAATAATGGTGAATTCTGATGAACTCACTCGAAAAGATGGCTCATAAATAGGACCAGCAGGAGTATTTGAAAATAAACTTACGATTTTACTGTGTTATTGGCGTCCAAACCGTAAGTTTCTGTATAAAATTAACCGCCAACGAAGTAAGTGCCGTTTGGCAGTATGTGCTTGTATAGCAATAAAGGGGTTTTGGGTGACCGAGTAGCTGGTCACTACCCCAAATAAGTGTTTCAGCCTGTCCGGTCAGGACAATTTGGATGATATTTTCGTTATTTGCTCTTTTCCCAATTTCTGCCGTTTTATTGATCATCTCTTTGATGCATATGAAGTACTGATCAACATTAAATTCAACAAGTTCACCGTTGCGGTTGTAGTTGACAGTTTCTGATAGTGTATTAAGTGGGGCCAGACTTTTGTCATATACAGAAACTTTGATATTAGTCGTCCCTAAATCAATAGCTATGATACTCATCAGGCTAACATCTCTTCTTGTCTAATAAATTGCGTACAGAGCCCCTGGCAACCAAAGTGGGCGCAGTGGAAAAAAAACGTGTTTCAGTGCGCCCATTTAATAGCGTTGATTGCAAAATATTAATATGGTTTTCCGCCATTTTGTCTTTAGGCAGGTGTATGGTCGTCAGAGGCGGCATGGAAAAAGCAGAAATTGGGTTATCATCGAATCCAATCACACTGATATCGTCTGGTATTCTAAAATTATACTGCATAGCTGCTTTGTATACTCCGTAGGCCAGAATATCGTCAAAAGTTAACACCCCGGTTATAGGGAGACTAAAGGTATTTTTGTCGTGATCCCATAATTCTTGAATAACCTGAAATCCGTTTGTAATAGATGAATGGGTTGTTTTTACCATATCCCTGTTGAACGGAATGCCATATTCGCTGTAAGCCCGTTCGATCCCTAATACAAACTCTTTACTCGTAGGAAATGATAATGACTCTGTGATAATCAGACAGTTTCTATGTCCGTTTGACAGCATTTCCCTTGCAGCAAGGTAACCACCATGCGCATAATCAACATGAACATGGTGACAATTCATTGTTTCATAATGAACACCCTGAAGGGTGATTCGGTTGGGCATCTTTGATAACAGACGTAAATTATCGGTGTTCATGGATGTCGGCTCAAGAATAATAAAATCCACTTGTCTGGACATGACGGTCAATATATTGGCACGCTCTGTATTTTCATTGAACTGCGAATCAAAAATCATCGTGGTATATCCATGCTCCGCCATCTGGGTCAGGATCTTACAGAAAATGTAGGCCAGTACAGGGTTTTCGATATCGCTGAAAATAACAGCAACAGTTTTGGTAGAATGGCTGCGAAGCCCCTTTGCAAGTGAATTTGGCATATAACCCATCTCGTTTGCTTTGTTTAAAACCAACCGTCGGGTTTTTTCTTTAATAGCAGGATCGTTGTTCAGTGCTTTCGAAACTGTTGAAAACGAAATATTTAATTCTTTGGCAATAGATTTAATCGTAACAGGTTTGTTAGCGTTATATGTCATCACTGGTATATCCTTTTCCTCTAATAAAGGAGGAACAACACAGGTGTTGTTGATTGATTTGAGAGTAAAATATATTTACAACGTTGTCAAACTCACAATTTCATCACACTAATGCCTAGTTAATGTTCAAAGGTACTCTGCTTGTTACTAACATTAATGCTGCCAAAAAGTGGAATGCTATCACAAAAAGCAGATTTTGTTATCAGACTGTAAAATTCCTGCTTGACTAATGATGTCCTTTATTTAAAGCTTATAGTTATAACGTTTGAATTTCTGGAGATTGACTTTCATCATATAGAATATTTCTGATATAACGGTTAATTATCTGGATAAAAATCTGGAAATTACACGTGAAAAGTCAGGAAACTGACACTTTTCAAAAACAGCAGTACCTATTTTTTTAACTTAAAAATTACAACGTTTTAAATTACTTTTATGATGAAAATATCGTGTTCGATCATAATGTTGCAGGGGAATAATTTAACTGAACAGGCCAACCTGTTGTACAAATTGGAATACACAATAGATTATAAAAATTCAAAAGACGTTTGCAATATAACGTCTGTCTGATAGTGAAGTAAAACTAAGCTAAGTATTTAAAAATTTTGAATGCTGAAAAAATATTTAATTGTAGGGTTTGAAATGAAGCAGAATACGAGTGGTTTTTTAGGACGAATAGGTATACCCAGTACATTATCGTGGGGTTATTTGGGTATTTTGTCCTTTATGATTGGTAATGGAATAGAAATAGGTTGGTTAAGCCCCTATCTGGTAGATAATGGATTAAGTATTCAGGACGTTTCCACACTATTTAGCATTTACGGCATCAGTGTCGCCATATCTTCTTGGTTTGCTGGCGTATTTTTTGAGGCATTTGGGGCTAAACGAACCATGCTATTAGGCACAATTTTTTGTGTTGTTGGCACCGTAGGTTTCGTCAGCCTGGGCTTAAAAGAAATGTCGTATCCACTTTTGTTGATGGCACAAGCCATTAAAGGTTTCGGATATCCGCTATTTGCTTACTCATTTTCAGTGTGGATTGCCTATAGAAGTCCTGTTGTCAAACTCAGTACAGCATATGGATGGTTTTATTTTGTTTTTTCAGGCGGAATGCAAGTATTAGCTACTTTTTATGCGAGTTGGGCAGTAGAAGAATTAGGTCATATTAATACATTATGGACAACACTGATATTTATTATTATTGGCGCTTTTTTTGCTCTGGTTCTCAATCACGATAACATTAAACCCCAAAGTAACAATAATACCCTTGAAAATATAAAGGAAGTTTTGAAGGGGATAACTATTCTTAAGGAATATCCAAAACTATTTATTTCTTGTATCCTTCGAATCATAAATTCACTTTCTCAATACGCTTTTCCTGTTTATTTACCGGTATATATGATTTCTCAGGGTTTTACTACAACTCAGTGGCTAAGCATTTGGGGAACTGCTTTTACGAGTAATATTCTATTTAATTTGGTCTGGGGTATAGTGGGAGACAAAATAGGTTATAAAAGGACGATTATTTGGTGTGGCGGGGTCCTGACTGGTGTTGCTTCATTGCTTCTGTTTTTTGCACCACAATTTGTTGGAACAAATTACGCCATAGTACTCATATGTGGAATTTGCTGGGGAGCGGGTGTCGCAGGTTATATCCCGTTGGATGCGATGTCCGCTAATATGGTAGAAAAAGACAAAGGGGCTGTCATGTCAGTACTGAATTTAGGGACGGGTTTATCTGTAGTGATTGGCCCTGCTATTGTTGGTTTATTTATAAATAGTCTGGGGGCAAGTGGCGTCACTTGTATCGTTGCTACGCTTTATTTTGTCGGTGCTTTGATTAGTAATTTTCTGGATGAACCTGAGAAGGTTTCTAAAACCATTATTCAATCCGACGCTCTTACAATGAATAAGTTTTCAAACTCATAAATGAGTGTTTAATTGGTCACATATTCAAATTGTATATGGTTCTGTGTTCATGGATCTTGGTAAGAAATTTTTTGCCAGTGTGTCTGTTATCGCCCTTTTGATAACGGTTCTGGTAGAAAAAATTTCGTTCACCAGAAATGAACACAGGCTCATGGAGCCTGTTTAAATCATCATCATAAACCAATGGGAGAAGTAAGCCGATATGATATCAACTCAAAACGATTGGCATCCAGCAGATATTATTGCTGAATTGCGTAAACGTGGCACAACACTTGCCGCATTATCACGGGAATCAGGACTAAGTTCATCAACACTATCAAATACGTTAGCTCGCCGATGGTCTAAGGGAGAAAAAATTATTGCGGACAAACTCGGAATACATCCTTCAGTTATTTGGCCCAGTAGATATTTTGATGAAAATGGAGATCCTATTAAGCGAAGTCTTTATAAATAATTGGATTAATTATAATGATAAACATTCTATCTATCTCTGATTAAAATTCAATATGATTATTTCGATGTAAAAATATCGAAAAATATATTTCATTAGAGCAATCTATGTATAACTCAGGTCTCACAATTCTTTATATGAGGTGATCCTTGAAAAAGCCGCTAAAGAATGCCCAGAATCATTGTTGAACCTTATTCCATTGGCCTGTGATATAAATGAAGACGTTCATAGTGCTCTTGCCGCACATGATGAGAAAAAGAATATTGATGTTGTGAATAACCCAGAATTGACTAAAAAACTTTCAAATATTTATTCGAGAGAATGGTAAGTATAATTTAAGCGTTACCTTTGTACCTTTATTTATATGTTTTTAATTAAGGCAGGTAACGCTTTTTTAAGCTGCTCTTCGTACATATCAGTTTAAGAGCTGTCCTAAATAACTGATCCTAATTGTGCTACGTTTTGTCCATACCATGCCCGCCTCTAGGATCATAGGTATCTACACAATTTTCGTCAGAAATGGTATTAATATTCAGTATGCCTTCAACTTTTCTATCGCCGGACTTGATGCCTGGCTCAACCGTCGATATCAATCTTTGGTTAAACAACCTATGACTCTTGCCACTTCCCTTGCACCGACGATTAAAGATATCGCCAGTGCCATGGTGTCATCCGAGCCCTGTTTCCTTATTACTACATAGGTATGTCACTATCTTGGTCAACAACAGGTTATTACAGGGGCGGTAGCCGTTTTCTCATCAGTGTTTGCAAACCCAATAAAACGTCTTTTTGAAACCTCTTAATTCACGGATTTTTTCAGAATAAAATCAACATCATCCTTCAAAATGCGCCAGATAATACGAACCAGTTTGTTGGCTAAGTTGACCGTCGCTTTCATGACTCTACATCGGATAATCAATTTTCTCAGCCACTCACCCAAGCCATCATCGCGTTTTTGACAACAGCGCATCACTGCACGGGCGCCATGAATGATTAACGTTTGCAGGTGACGGTTACCCTGTTTGGTCATGCCTGACAGGCAGCTTTTTCCCCGGAATTGTATTGGCGTGGAACCAGACCACACTAGGCCAAGAGCTGTCAGCCATGCGAGAATTGCTCTGCATTAACTTCACTGATAAAAGCCGCGCCAATCAATGGCCCCACACCGGGAATGGTCAGTCAGTGGGAGTAACCTGATTGCTGGCTTGATACTGCCTGAATTTCTTTATCTATTTCGTGAATACGGGCATCAAATCGCCGCATATCTTCCTGTAGCGAATGGAGCAGACGGCGGAGGACAAAGGATAATGAATCCAAAATATCAGGCAAAGCCTGCCGGAGTTGCTGAATGCCCACAGGGATAACGATCCCTTGCTAGGCGAGCAACGCCCGGATTTGATTAACCAGTGCGGTACGTTGTTCCACCCTAAGTTGTCGGGCACTGCATAGTGCTTTGATATCCTGTTGCTCAAGGGTTTTGACCGGCACAAAGTGGATTCCGGGATGACAGGCGGTTTCACAGATAGCCAGCGCATCACTGGCATCATTTTTCTGATTTTTACAAAGTGCCTTGACATGCTGCGCCGGGATAAGCCTGATTTCATAGCCCATGGCTTGTAACGTTCTTCCCCAGTAATGAGCACTCTGACAGACCTTCATCGCAATAAATGTATCGGGAGGAAACGCCTAGAGTGTATCCAGCAATTTTTACCGTGAGACTTTTTTGTTCCAGGCGACAGAGTTATCCGTTAACCAGATACAGATCTGGAAAAGGGAGCGTCCATCACATCATTACAAGCAAATAGGTAGCGAGTATCTTTTTTTCTCACTATTGGGGGTCATTTCACAGGCCTCCATCTACAGGCGATGCCAGTGACGGATTTCGATATCCGACATGTGGCGTGGTCTGACGGGTTTTAGCTTTTGGTTACGGAAATTTCTGGGGTTCCAGCGTACCAATGGCATTCGGTTAAGATCTTGCCGGCGCATCAATCGTTCGGGGAAGCCAATCGCTTAATCCCCTGATTGTCAGCGCCCGAAATGGACAGGCGCGACAATTACCGACACTGACAGGAAAAAAACTCCGGGAGATTAGCCGCAAAAACAACCGTGCTGAAGTGCTGGATTTCACCTGTCGGCGTGGCCGATTCGAATTTCGGGTCATCCGGCGTTGGTTTGCGCAGGAAAAGCGC
>NZ_JAHZMK010000073.1:0-1937 GCF_020387775.1 Photorhabdus antumapuensis | reverse complement strand
TACAAATTCCAGAAAACCTTGGTTTAGTGGAAACCGTGAATTTGGCGAAAAGTGCGTATCCAAAATCGGGTGGTGTTGTAAATGGGAATGTGGATGCAACGGGATATGTTTCTGGTAAAGGAGTATATGAAGCACCGGGTATTCGGGTATACAGTTCAATAAACAAACCATCCCCAAGAGAACTCGGTGCATATACCACAGGTGACTGTGATAGGCGGTTTCAACTCAAGGGAAATTACGTCCTAGTTGGACAATCGTACACAAAGTCTGAATCTGATGCCCGATATGGCAGCAAAAATATAGCCTTAAAATCTACAAATGGTTGGTGGAAATGTGGAGATACAGGATTAATCTATCAGTGGGGGCGTAATGATGTTGCTGGACAGGGAAAAATAAAGATTACTTTTCCTGTACCGTTTCCAAATCAATGCATAAATATGCATGTTTCTGTGCGTGCTTCTAGTATCCCATCAGATAATTATTCAACAGTTTATTCATTTGATAAATTTGGGGCTGAAATAGGAAAGGATCAGCTCGGTTCCTTCTGGTTTGCAATAGGATTCTAATCATGTATTACTACAGTGCAACAACTAACGCATTTTATCCGGTCGAATGGAAACAAGACTATATCAATGCCGGTTCATTTCCAAGCGATGCAGTGGAAGTCAATGAGGCTGTTTTCATTGAGTTTGCCAGCAGTATTCCTCCAGAGGGTAAATACCGAATAGCGGGTAAAAATGGTTTACCAGAATGGGCAGATATCCCTTCCCCCACGAAAGAAGAATTGCAGCGACAGGCTAAATTTCAAAAACAGCAATTAATAGCTGAAGCAACAAACCAAATTGCACCATTACAAGATGCGATGGATCTAAATATGGCGAATGATGAGGAAAAAGCACAGTTAGTAACTTGGAAAAAATACCAAATATCACTGAGCCGTATTGATGTCACATTAGCACCAGATATTAATTGGCCTGGAAAACCATCATGAAGTCAGGGGCATAACGCCCCTATTCTTACTTCGGTACCTCCGGCCATGCAATATTGGGAACGGTAGAGCAATCAACTCGATTGAGCAGCACTCTGTAGCGCCTCCATTCGGTTAATGCCGATTTCTCGGCATTGGTAGCAATATTCAAACTAACCGCATCCAAAAGAGGCTCAATTTTTTCTCTGGCTATGTTCATTAATCGCTGCTGCTCCCGTTCTGCCCGTTGCTGCAATTGCTCAAGTGTTGGAGGAGACACATCTACTAATTTAGGGTATCCGTCAGAACCTGCTGCCCACCGTTTTCCCGCAGGGACGTTCAGAAAACTCTTGTAATTCTCATCACTGATTTCAACGCCGTCGTTAGGCCAGCTCCCAGCATCGATATAGCATTGTTTTAGTTCAATCGGATGGAATGCGTTTGTTTTTGCGCTGTAAATATACATATCAATACCCTATAGCAAACCAAAAAACATATGATTTATCGTACGCATTTCTCGACTGGTCAACCGTCACCCATGCGCCTTCTTGTGTCGGGCCTCCAAAATATGCAGATAGTGTTCCTTGCACGTTAAACGGTAACGTCACTGTTGCCAAACCACCGAAACAAGCAGTTGGGAAACGAATTGGGAATTGAACCCACTCATGCTCCTCTCCCAAACTTCCTTTAGTGTATCCCCATTGAAGATAGAAACCTTTATCTCCGCATTTCCACCAACCTGATTTCTCCAGTAACGCGATATTTTGTTTGCCAACAGGCACTAATGTGCCATTTTCTAGACGTTCGTATAGCTTACTGCCACCAATCCAACCACTAGCATCAACATCACCAGTGATTTTTCCACCTGTCTTGGGATACGCACTTTTCGCCAAATTCACGGTTTCCACTAAACCAAGGTTTTCTGTAGCCCATTAACTGACGGTAATCTTTGCGAAAGCAGATTTTAAAA
>NZ_JAHZMK010000072.1:0-4284 GCF_020387775.1 Photorhabdus antumapuensis | reverse complement strand
ATGCGGTTGCGCCGGAAGCGGCTGTTGGGACTGGTGTTTTGGCGGCGGGAGCCATAAAAGTATTAGGTAACAGCAGAGAAGGTGCGAAAAATCTGGCAGAAGGATTGAGTCATGCTTCAAAACCGCTGTTAAGTAATGCTAAACCTGATATTAATGCCGTAACTCGCTTGGTGGAAAAAGAAGCGTTGTATATGGAACGCAATTCGGCAACAGCGGCGGAAGCTGTTGCTATAGGTATGGCAAAGAATGGTACAAAAGGGGCAACTAACCAGCTTGTTGATGGCAAATGGCTTGATGCAAATGGATTACCCCTACCAGTACCTCCAAGCATCGGAGCTGCTGGTAGAGTACCAACTGTATTACAAACAGGTGGTAATACTTTAAATAAGAGCACAGCTAATACACTAAATAATCAACTTGGTGAGAATCTGACAAGTCGTGAATGGGGTCGTGCTCTTGAGGCTTTGAAAAAAGAAAATGGATTGAGGAATGATTTCCACGGTCGAATTTTAGATAATGGGAACTATATAGATGATGCCGGGAAGGTTATTGGGAATATTGGAGATTATTTACCATGAGTACTATTAAATCTAGGGTTACCCCAGTATCAAGTGATTATCCGACTTGTTCTGAGTGTTATGCACAATTATTGATTTATCCAGGAATGATGCATCCTGATAATGTGAGTAGGCTACTGAAACTTGAACCTACACAGAAGAATATTGTTGGAACAACAGTAACTAATAGTCGAGGAAAAACCCGAGAAATTAAGTTGTCCAGTTGGTTTTTATCTTCAAAATCATATGTAGAGTCGAAGGATCTAAGGGATCATATAGATTGGCTGTTAAGGAAATTAAATCAATCTGAAATCGGATTAAAGCAACTGCAACGTACTGAGGGTATTAGTATAACATTGAGTTGTGTGTGGCGTTCTAAATTTGGACATAGTGGGCCGGTACTATGGCCGGAACAAATGAGATCTATATCTGATTTAGATCTAGAATGTTCTTTTGATATATATTTTGATCCTGATAAGTAAAACAAGCCCCGAAGTATTTTGAACTGCAATCCTAATGTTAGACAATCATCTGTGATTGAAAGGTGCAGTTCATTATGCCGGGGCAAAATGGCTTATTAGGCTGAAAAATCGCGTTGGAGCGTTGTTAGCTGGGAGTCAAACTGCACAGGGAAAAATAGGTTATAACTGACTGAGTGTCTTATAAAAAATCGTGTTCAGCGTTGGACTTCACGACAGAGAACATTGTTACCTGGTAACAATACATTAGCTAAGGGCACAGTGAATATTTTTACTGAACGACCTGCATGTGCAAGTTGCCTCAGTGTTGTAGATCAGTTCAAGGCTAAATATCCTAATTGAAAACAATCCAAGCTGCAAATGAAGTAGTAGAAAGTCTAAAAACTACAGATCAGTTGCTAAAGAATTATGTCACTCAAGGCCCCGCAATAGATAATGGCTGGAGGTCAGGAAAGGCTCTTAATAATACTACATCTGGTAGTCAATTAGGTGGTGATATTTTTGAGAATTCAAATAATCTATTACTATCGTCTCCTAATCGAGTATGGAGTGAAGCTGACATAGAGTTGGACAATACAATTTCTCGCGGTAATCAACCCGGAACCCGATTGCTGTATTCTAATGATGGTTTGTCATATATCACCATAGATCATTATGAAACGGCTATTTCAATAGGTAAATGGAAATGAGTGGTAAAATAATTATTCTAAATGGAAAAGACATCTGTTCAGAAAATGACTTTCATCAAATGTTATCCGAGCAACTAGAATTTGGCTGCTATTATGGGAATAATCTTGATGCTTTATGGGATCGTTTTAGTAATGATGTAGAGCGTCCAATAACCATCATTTGGCTGAATTCTGAATTGTCTCATCAGTACTTAGGGGATACTTTTGAGAAAATTGTTGCCATATTGAATCGAGTTAAAGAGCAAGACATTAATTTTAAATTAACTGATAAATTTGACTATCAATTATAATAATAAAATCAATTCCGGTTATCGTAAATTGCATCATTAGCTGGACTTCAACATATTGTAGAATGCCATGCAAATGACTTTTCAAAAATAGGTGTTTTAGAATCTCAAATACCAAATATAGTCATGGAGGCTGTTTATAAAGGAAAAGGTACGGGACGTCCGATTTATGAAATTACGATCAACGGGCAAAATAACGAATAGTAGTGATTACTGGCAGTAACGGTTCTATCGTTGGCGCTAATCCGGCAGGGAGTAAGTAGATGAAAAGAATAAAATTAATGGCTGATTACGATTGTTATCCATTATGGTCTGATTCAGATGGTGAGGTTGGGAATATTGATCCTGATGTTTTACCAATTAGCGGTTCTCTTAAAGAAGAATTAAATAATTGGTCTAAACAATATGATGAAACATTAAGTTTGGATGATCCCTTAAGCTCTGGATTTTCAACCCCAGAAGTGGAAATAGTCTTTAAGGAAAAAGGTCAATATCTGCGAGAAAAGCTACAAACTGAATTGGGCAATGACTATGAAGTAGTCTGTCAGTAATGATTACTGTTAGTGAACTGCACCCCAGAAGTTAGACACTAACTGATTAAGGTACAGTTCATCCTATCGGGGATATATTCTTCTATTCTTAGTAATGTTGATAGGTTTGTTCAAAGAATAACTATTGGCATGCCAATTACTGGACCGAACGGCAAAACAGCGATTGTTCGTACAGGTTGGATATATGATCTTGGATCATCAACACCTAGATTAACAACGCTCTATGTAAAGTGAGATAGGTATGAAATATTCTCTTTTTGATGTTGTTGTTTTAACTTCAGACATTCCTGAACGTGGACTTAAAGCTGGAATGAAGGGAGCCATTATTGATGTTTATTTTGAGCAGGAAGAAGCATATGAGGTTGAATTTTGTGATGAAGATGGCCGGACTATAGATATGTTACCGTTATATTCCAACCAATTATCTCCATATTTTCACCCCAAATAAGGTAGATAATGAATATTAAATTATTTGAACGAATCGACTATGATTCTGATGAGATGATTACAACGTATTTTGATATTATGTATAGTGATAATCGACTTTTAGAGGCTATAGGTTATCTTATTAAAAAAATAGGATTTAGTACCGATGGAGCATATTGCCATTTTCCAGATATGAACAGTTATGATGAAGAAGATCATTTTGAAGGTGTTCAGTTTATTGTTGGTTATCCGCCAACTGATGAAGATACGATGACAGTCAGTGAAGAAATCTGTTATCACTATGTCAGATTGGCCTGTGAAAAGTATCTTGAGTTTCATCCAGAAGATACAACTAAAGTTAATGAGCTACTGGCAAAAATGCCAATATAAAATCAATATTCCCCGATCATGTGAACTGTCCCCCAAAAGTTAGACATTAACTGATTAAGGCACAGTTTATCCAATCGGGGTTATATTCTTTTATTTTTATGACAACTGGTTTGCTAATATAGGAACTGAGTTGTTCCAGTCAGAACCCTTTACAACAAACCAACCATAATTAAAAATCGTGGCTATTTCAGCCATTCACTTGATCGTATGCAAAGGCAAGGAATTACTCCCACCGTAGTAGAAAATGCGATCAAATCAGAAAATGCAGTGAAAGGAAAAATTCCAGGAACAATGGCTTACCACGATAAAACGAATAACCTTACAGTAATGGTTGATGAAAAATCTGGCCGTGTAGTTACAGTAGACTTCGGGATTATAAGACAATGAATAAATTAAATAATATTACTCTTACTGAGTACGACTTTAGACAACTTAATTTGATGAAAGAAACTCTAGGAGCATATGTTGAAAATAAAATTCCTTTAAATGTACTAATTGATCGCTTAAAAGATTTATTGGATTGCTTACAAGATGTGAATAATGAATGGAAAGAGCAGTTTTATGAGCATTGGCTGAGTTTGGAGCAAGTTTATGCTGTAGCTTTAGATAGAAATGAACCACTAAGTCAATATGAAAGTTATATTAATGATTCAGTTAAGGGACTGAATATCCTGTTAGGATTGTGATTAAAAGATACCGATCTTTTTAAATATACCCTAATTTCTGGACAATTTTATCCGATGGCTAGTATGACCTGAGGCCAGTATTGTGTACTGGTCTCAGGCCGTTCAATTTCTAAAGGTTTTTCTCCGAGGCCGAAAGCGCGTTAGATTATTTGGCAGCCGCAGTAGCGATTATTCTGGGAGCGGGTGATGCTGCCGGGAAAACTATCAAGGCGGTAGAGA
>NZ_JAHZMK010000071.1:1087-1979 GCF_020387775.1 Photorhabdus antumapuensis | reverse complement strand
AACTGGCCGGGGGTTTTCGCGCTAAAACGGTCGGCGTTGACCGTGGCGCGAGCGGTACTTATCCCGTGTTGACTGGCATTCAATTGAATCTGACTGGCGGCGGTCTGGCTGTCGCTCAGATCAATCTGTTGACTGTGGATCGCCAGCGTATCGGTTGCCAGATTTTTCCCATTGGCTTGAACGTGTTGCGCGGTCAGGGTCAATGAGCCGGGCCGGGTGGTATTGCCCTTATCATCCGGTCCGGCGGCCCACACGCTGTCATGGCTGCTGTGTATCGTGCTCGCGGTGACGGTGGTATCGCCGCGCGCTTCCACCCGGCCCTGATTATGCAGTACGCCGCCCGCCTGTAAATTGACCGCCGATTGTGACAGCAATTTGCCCGCGTTAGTCACACCGGCAGACGACGTTAATTGCAACGTATCCCGGCTGCTGATGGCGCCGCGGTTTTCAATCCAGCCCTCGGCGGTGATATGCACTTCCCCGGCTGAGGCGCCGATATTACCGGCATTATGCACCCCCACCCCCGTTTCGGTGCCTATTAGCCTAATTTTATGGGCATACATGCCGCCCAGTGCCGCCACATCCAACGCAAACTCCGGCTGGTCAGTGGCCTCAGCGGATTTTTTCTCAATCTTCTGATGTGCCGCATCCACCCGATTGCGCCCGGTGGTCACTTTCAGGTCTTGCGCATGTAATTTGGCGTTAATCGCCACCGAACGGGCGATAATATCGGTGTAACTTTGCCGGGTGCTGTCCATGCCGTGCCCGTCAATCCGCACTTCTCCCTGATTGACATCAAACCCTTTCAATCGGCCTCGCTCCATCAGCGCTTGTCCGGTGGTGAGCGTGGTGCGGTGCGCGTTAATAAACCCGCAACCGTTACAGGTGATCC
>NZ_JAHZMK010000071.1:0-933 GCF_020387775.1 Photorhabdus antumapuensis | reverse complement strand
GGGAAACGCCGTCGGCGCCGGGTGTCTGAATATTAACCTGCGGTGTGCCGTTGGCGCTGTGAATGATGGTCGGCTGCTGACGCCCCGGCGCCTGTCCATCGGCCACAATCGCCGCCTGCGCGGTGAGTGAAATCCCGCCAAGCGCTAACAAGAGACTGAATCGTAACGCCGTAAACCGGCAACGACACGCTGGCAGAGATGGGCGACGAGCGCGGCGTCCCCGTTCCGTTCGTCCGCGTCCGGCACACACTATCTCGGCCACCACCATCCACAGCTGGCGGGCCTGATTAAAGATAATACGATACAACTGCTTGTTCATGATTGACTCCACTCACACGCTACCCACTGGCAGCCGGGTTATTTAAATTAATACTGCCAATACAGGTTGAATCCGGCCGTGACCGGGGAGGTTTGGAAACCGGCGGGTTTGGGTACAGACAGGTAAACCTCCGCAGGGGGTGGCGCCAATTGGGCTTCCAGAGCTTGCTGGCGCGCCTGTTGATGAATGAGTTGTTGTTCTGAGAGGTCTGCGGCCTGACTGCCTGAAATCACGCTATAAAAAACCGCAAACACTAAAATACTGCTTTTCATTGACTTTCTATTCCACAATATCGAAGCGGTATTAACCACGAATTTAGCTTAGCGATCAATATTCTAGGATTGATGATCAACCGGGCATCTAAAATAGGGGGTTGGTTAAGATAGCAGCAAAAACAAGGGGTTATATTGCAAGCAAAAAACAGGCCAATGTGATTATTTTGTGACAATATTGTATAAAAAACAGATTAATATTAATCATTTAATAACCAATACTAATAATTTCAAATTAATTTCATTTTTTGTGTTAATTATGTGACGCGTATCACATTTATGATGTTTAATTTCAGAATGTAATTACTGGAAAAGCGACAATTGTCGTAAATCGGTGATGAG
>NZ_JAHZMK010000070.1:0-25312 GCF_020387775.1 Photorhabdus antumapuensis | reverse complement strand
TCAGTGGTGGCGCATTATAGGGAGCTCAGATTTTTATACAATACTTTTTTTCACATTTATCACCAACAGGCGAATCCTTGTTCTTTTTGAATAAAATTTCAACCGACATAGCCCAATTCAGCAAGTTTCTTTCATTGCATACTGGTATTTTCCTCACTAAAATCTTATTTAAAGTAAATCTCCATTTTTTCATCAGAGGTTATACATGTCCGAAACGTTACGCAGTTACCTTGATATTCAGCCCAAAGTTGGTCAGAACGTTATGCTAGATTCATCTAGTGTAATCATTGGTGATGTTAGACTTGCTGATGATGTCAGTATATGGCCTTTAGTTGTCATCCGTGGGGACGTTAATTATGTATCTATTGGTGCACGTACTAACATTCAAGATGGCTCTATATTACATGTGACACACAAAACAACAGACAATCCTGATGGTTTTCCTTTAATTGTGGGGAATGATGTCACTATCGGGCATAAAGTTATACTTCATGGCTGCACTATCGGTAATCAAGTACTCATCGGTATGGGCTCCATTCTACTTGATGGTTCAGTGATTAAAGATAACGTTATTCTTGGTGCAGGCAGCCTAGTAGCCCCAGGCAAGATATTAGAAAGTGGGTATCTTTATATTGGCATCCCTGCCCGCCAGGTCAGAAAACTAAAACCTGAAGAATTAAAAGGGCTATGTTATTCAGCAAGCCATTACGTTAGCTTGAAAAATAATTATTTGCAGGAAGATAATATGTAACGTCCCAAATGATCATCATCCTCGTTATTAATTACTAATTCGAATTCCTCTTCTATATCCCAACGATTTTGTCGAAAAAGACTTAGTGGATGATGATCTTCCGTCCCGTAACGGTATAAAAGCTCCTTTGCACTTATAACACATTGAACCAATAATCCATTTACCAGTGCGGGAAAAATGACTATCTGCTCTTGCTCGCTCCACTCTTCTCTATCAGGAAATTGGATAGATTGATTCACGAACGTAACTCCTGTTCCAATGTTAACAGTACAGACGCAATTTCTGGCAATACACCATGCCATAATTCGAATGAATAGGCAGCTTGCCCCACTAACATCCCTAGCCCATCAGCATAACGAGAAACACCATGTTTCTTGGCAAAGGAAATAAAGGGCGTCAAATTAGCCTGGTAAAACATATCATAACAGACACAATTTTCATTAAATATGAATGGAGAGATAGTAGGAATCTCACAATGAATACCAGATGCAGTTGCATTGATAATAAGATCAAACTCAGGACTATTAAGTGTTTTCATCTCAACAGGCCGAACATTGCCTATTGACGAAAAATCATTAGCAACCTGGATAGCGCGACTAAACGTACGGTTTGTAATTGTAATTTCACAACCAAATTCTAATAATGGAAATAAAACACCTCTGGCAGCGCCACCAGCTCCAATGATTAAAATATGTTGCCCTTGGGTAATAAACTCAAGTCGTATCAAATCTGTTAATAACCCTATACCATCCGTATTATCACCAAGAAATTGATTATTATCCAGTAATTTCAAAGTATTAACTGCACCGCTAAGTCTTGCCCGTTCAGTCAACTCATTTGCCCGAACAAAGGCCTGCTCTTTAAATGGCACAGTGATATTGGCTCCTATACCTCCCTGTTTAAGAAATATATCCAATGCCTCTTGAAATTTACTTATCGGCACCAGAATTTTCCCATAACGATGCTCAATACCTGTCTGTCCAGCAAATAACCGATGGATACGCGGAGATTTACTATGCGCAACAGGATTACCAAAGACAGCAAATTGATCCATATTTATCTCCCCCTACCCCTGACGATAAAGCTCACCAGTTAAAGCATCCCGAATTTCTGAAGGATTTTTCCGACCTCCAACATCTCCGTTTAATATAGGAAGCTTATCTCCAAACTGTTGTCTAACTTCTTCTGCTGTTCTGCATGGTTCAAGGCCATTCAAATTTGCACTGGTCGACACCAACGGTTTCCCATAAAAAGTACATAACTGTTTCACCAAAGGATGATCACTAACTCTGACAGCCAAGGTAGTGAATTGCCCAGTCAACCACTTAAATGTTCTGAATTTAGCAGGGATCACCCAGGTTACAGGCCCTGGCCAACAAGCAAACATAGCTTTTTTTTGTTCTTCTGTTAGCAATTTATCATCAAGATATGGTTGTAATTGTTCATAATTATCTGCGATAAGAATCAACCCTTTCTGCCAAGGACGTTTCTTTAATATAAGCAGTTCATTTACTGCTTTTTCACTATCAGGATCACATCCAAGTCCAAAAACAGCTTCAGTCGGATAGGCAATCACTTTTTCTGCTTTTAATGCAGTTAACACATTCCCAAATGCAGGTGATGCTTCATTGCTCATTTTATTACTCTGCTTAATTTATTTGCTGTTTTCCACACAACTTACTGGCACAAAATAACTTTACACCTTGCGATGTACGTTTTTCTACCAGCAACGAATAAGAACAAAAATCACATTTACCCGCAATTGGCTTATTATTTAATACAAACTGGCAATTAGGGTAACGGTTACACGCATGGAAAATTTTTCCGAAACGTGATTTCCTTTGGAGTAGTTGTCCTTGTTTGCATTGTGGACAGGCTATTAACGTCTCATCCGGTTTATCAATTAGTTCTGTATGTTCGCATTCAGGATAACGACTACAGCCAATGAACATTCCATAACGTCCTTGGCACAAAATCAAATTGACTCCACACGCGGGACATAGCTGCCCTTCAAGTTCTTTTACCACATGTCCATCACTTTGACCTTTTAATGGACAAATATATTGACATGATGGATAACCAGAACATCCAAGAAATAGGCCATGGATACCATTACGCATAACCAACACAGAACCACATTCAGGGCAATATTCAGTTTCATTAGTGGAGAAAGGAACCATTTTTGCCATACTATTTTCACTCAAAAACTCATTCTCATATAATGTTGAACAGGACTCTGAAAATTCAGTTAATTTAACTCACTCGCACATAACCACCAGCAACCACAGTCACCTTACCCAGTAATTCCAGCTCAAGGAGCTTTGTCATGACCTCAGTTATAGGTAATGAAGAACGCTGAGCAATAATATCAACAGGTGTTATTTCAGCGCCTACGTTAACTAGCACATCCGTAAATGGCAACTCAGTTTGCTCAAACTGCGGTTTTACTTCTTCCTCCGTTCTTTCCATATTCAACCATTGTAATGAACTGTAAACATGTTCCACAATATCCATTGCATTTGTAGCTAAGTATGCACCTTGTTTTATTAACCAGTGATTCCCTTCGCTCACTGAACTCCCCAAAAGCCCTGGTAATGCAAATACATCTCTTCCTTGTTCAAGGGCACAGCGAGCAGTAATTAACGAGCCACTATTTTGGCTTGCTTCTACAACAATCACTGCTGAGCTTAATCCACTGATAATCCGATTTCTTTTAGGAAAGTTTTTTGCGCGTGGAGGAGTATCCGGAAAAAACTCCGAAACAAGAGCACCATTCTCCTCGATTTGCTTTGCTAATGATCCGTGTCTATAAGGATAAATCTGACCAAGCCCACTACCTAATACAGCTACTGTTTTACCTCCACTATTCAATGCAGCTCGGTGACAAATACCATCAATACCGATAGCTAAACCACTAGCAATAACTAACTCATATCCAACCAATTCACTTGCAAAAATTCCTCCCCATTTCTCACCATAATAGCTTGCTGTCCTGCTCCCTACCATCGCCACCTGCTTCTTTAAAAGGATATCTGGTTTTCCTGACACAAAAAGCACAAGCGGAGGGGTATGTATCTGCTTTAATAGAGGTGGATACGAAGGGTGAGAATATGTCAATAAATGGTGCTCTGGCTGTTCCAGCCACTTAAGGCATGAAGCTAGTAAGGTTTTATTTACTTTAGTAAATTGCAGACATTGTTCTGGCGATAATCCACTATCTTTCAGCACAGTAAGATAACGATTCCCGGAATGTAATAATTTTTCTGCAACATTTGCTGCTCTCTCTGTTGCCAAATGAGAAATCATCTTCATTCGCAACCATACTTCCATAGCTTCCATGTTGTCATCCTAGCTAAGATTGACGGATAAAACTAAACTGCTCAATTAGCAATCGATACTGTCAATCTAAACGGGAAATGTCTAGAATAGACATAGAATACCATTAACATTTTGGACGCAGATCTAAACATATATGTCAGTATTACAAGTATTACATTACCCAGACGAGCGGCTTCGCACCATTGCAACGCCTGTTGAAACAGTTGATGCAGAGATTCGACGTATCATTGATGATATGTTTGAAACTATGTATGCAGAAGAAGGTATTGGTTTGGCAGCAACCCAAGTTGATATTCATCAGCGTATTGTTGTTATTGACGTATCAGAAACACGTAATGAGCGTCTCGTTCTGATCAACCCAGAATTACTGGAAAAAAGTGGTGAAACTGGGATCGAAGAGGGCTGTTTGTCTATTCCTGAACAACGGGCACTGGTGCCACGAGCCGAAAAAGTCAAAATCAAAGCTCTAGATTACAATGGCCAACCATTTGAATTACAAGCTGATGGCTTACTAGCAATTTGTATTCAGCACGAGATGGACCATTTAATTGGTAAACTTTTTGTGGATTACTTATCTCCACTGAAACGCCAACGTATACGCCAGAAAGTAGAAAAACTAGATAAACAAAAAACCCGAACCAAGTAAATTATATTAATACAGGAAATAAACGTGTCTGATTCTTTACGTATTGTTTTTGCCGGAACACCTGATTTTGCAGCACGCCATCTAGAGGCTTTGTTAATGTCTCAGCATCAGGTGGTTGGCGTTCTAACTCAACCAGATAGACCGGCAGGAAGAGGTAAAAAACTGACACCCAGTCCTGTAAAGGTACTGGCAGAAGAACGTAACATCACCGTTTTTCAGCCAGCTACTTTACGCTCAGAAGAAAACCAACAATGGATTCTAAAACAACAACCTGATGTCCTCATCGTTGTTGCCTATGGATTGATCCTTCCCAAGACTGTTTTAAATATTCCAGAATTAGGTTGCCTAAACGTACATGGCTCCCTACTACCACGTTGGCGAGGTGCAGCACCCATTCAACGCTCACTCTGGGCTGGTGATACAGAAACAGGCGTAACGATAATGCAAATGGATATAGGTCTTGATACTGGCAACATGCTATATAAAGCAAGCTGCCCTATTACACCTGAGGACACCAGTGCCAGTTTATACGAAAAACTGGCCAATATTGGGCCAGATGCGTTACTCAAAACATTATCATTAATAACATCAGGTAAAAGTCAACCTGAAACTCAAAACGAAAATTTGGTTACCTACGCTGAAAAACTAAGCAAAGAAGAAGCCCGTATAAATTGGGAACTATCTGCAACTCACCTTGAACGTTGTATTCGCGCATTTAATCCCTGGCCCATGAGCTTTTTCGAGATGGAAGGACAGCCTATTAAAGTTTGGAAAGCAGAAGCCATTGAAGAACAAACTTCGGTAGAGCCAGGAACTGTATTAAAAGCAGACAAAGACGGTATTTATATTGCTACTGCTGATGGAATTCTGAACATTACACAATTACAACCTGCAGGTAAAAAAGCAATGTCAACAGCAAATCTACTTAATTCTAAACGTGAATGGTTTACTCCAGGCAATAAAATCAGTTGAATACTATTTTATGCTGTAAGCTTTCCTACAAACTTTCTCTTAATGCTGGCTTTTGTCAGCTTTTTTAACTATGAAAAACACATATAATCTGCGAAGTATCACTGCGAAAGCAATCAATCAAGTTCTGGATCAAGGACAGTCTCTCAGTACAGTCTTACCCAAACTGCAACAAAATATAACTGATAAAGACAAACCCTTGTTACAGGAATTATCTTTCGGAGTGTTACGCGTATTACCACAGCTAGAGTGGATAATAGGTCAACTAATGGCAAAACCATTAAAAGGTAAACAACGTATTCTTCATTACCTGCTTATGGTTGGGATATACCAACTTGCCTATACTCGTATTCCAGCCCATGCCGCACTTGCTGAAACAGTAAACGGAGCCGTAACTCTGAAATATCCTCAGCTAAAAGGATTGATTAATGGTGTCCTTCGCCAGTTTCAGAGGCAGCAACTGCAATTAATGGAGCGTTCACAAAACAGTCCCAGCAATCACTTACATCCTAAATGGTTATTAGCTAAAATCCAAAAAGCCTATCCGCAACAATGGCAGCAACTTATTGAAAATAACAATAATAAACCACCTATGTGGTTGAGAGTTAATCGAATATACCATAGTCGAAATGAATATCTTTCTCTTCTTCATAAAGCCGGAATTGATGCGGAACCAGCTATCGAATTACCTTCTGCTATCCGCATAATTTCCCCTTGCCCTGTAACAATATTACCTGGATTTGGCAAAGGTTGGGTCACTGTCCAAGATGTATCCGCACAAGAATGTGTCGAGTTACTAAAACCCATTAATGGAGAGAAAATTCTCGATCTTTGTGCAGCACCAGGAGGGAAAACAACACATATCCTCGAAATAGCACCAGAATCTCAAGTAGTAGCGGTAGATATTGATGAGCAAAGAATCAAACGAGTAAAAGAAAATCTCCAACGCCTTAATTGCCACGCTACAGTAAAAACCGGTGATGGACGCCACCCTGAACATTGGGCAGAGAACCAGCAATTCGACCGTATTCTTTTGGATGCACCATGTTCAGCAACAGGAGTAATCCGTCGCCATCCTGATATCAAGTGGTTACGCCGCGAGGAAGATATTGCTCAATTAGTTCAATTACAATCTGAGATTCTTGATGCAATCTGGCCATACTTAAAGAAAAGCGGAACACTAGTATATGCAACCTGTTCTATTCTACCAGATGAAAATTGCCAGCAAATCAGCTCGTTTTTAAAACGCCACTCAGATGCAAAACTCGCGGGAACAGAGACAAATGATTGTCTGGGAAAACAAATAATACCTGAGTTAAATGGTGGTGATGGTTTCTTCTACGCTCGATTAACTAAACAGTAATATATCTCTACAATTTATAGAGATAATTATTTATTTGCAATAAGTTAGAGAATACTATGAAAATAATTATTCTTGGTGCTGGCCAAGTTGGCGGTACATTAGCTGAAAATCTAGTAGGTGAAAATAACGATATCACCATAGTCGATACTGATCCCAACCGTCTACACCAACTACAGGATAAATTCGATCTCAGAGTAATCAATGGTCATGGTTCTTACCCCAGAGTATTAAGAGAAGCTGGTGCTGAAGATGCTGATATGTTAGTTGCTGTAACTAATTCTGACGAAACTAATATGATTGCATGCCAAATTGCTTATTCCTTATTCAACACCCCAAATAAAGTTGCGCGAATACGCGCAGCAGAATATATTCGTGAAGCAGATAAACTTTTTCTACCTAATGATATTCCTATTGATTATCTTATTTCACCAGAACAACTTGTCATAGATTATATTTATAAACTAATTC
The DNA here is from genome assembly GCF_020387775.1 of Photorhabdus antumapuensis. NCBI lineage: Bacteria > Pseudomonadati > Pseudomonadota > Gammaproteobacteria > Enterobacterales > Morganellaceae > Photorhabdus > Photorhabdus antumapuensis. The sequence continues at coordinate 17,776 of NZ_JAHZMK010000070.1, read as the reverse complement.
AATATCCGGGTGCCTTACAAGTCGTTAACTTTGCCGAAGGCCGAGTAAGTATTGTTGCAGTAAAAGCTTATTATGGAGGCTCACTTGTAGGAAATGCACTTTCCTCACTTCGTGAGCACATGCCACACATTAATACCAGAGTTGCAGCAATATTCCGTCAGGATCGACCAATAAGGCCACAAGGTTCTACAATTATTGAAGCCGGTGACGAAGTTTTCTTTGTAGCTGCATCACAACATATTCGTGCTGTAATGAGTGAGCTTCAACGTTTAGAAAAACCCTACAAGCGTATTATGATTGTAGGTGGTGGTAATGTAGGTGCCGGTCTTGCACTACGTCTCGAAAAAGATTACAGAGTTAAATTAATTGAACGAAACCAGCAAAGAGCCACAGAACTAGCCGAATTATTACACGACACCATTGTTTTCTATGGGGATGCCTCCGATCAAGAGTTATTAGCTGAAGAACATGTAGAACAAGTAGATGTATTTATTGCTCTAACCAACGATGACGAGGCAAATATCATGTCTGCAATGCTTGCCAAACGCATGGGTGCCAAAAAGGCGATGGTTCTCATTCAACGTAGTGCATATGTTGATTTAGTACAAGGTGGTGTCATTGATATTGCAATCTCCCCACAACAAGCGACGATTTCCGCTCTGCTAAGTCATGTTCGCAAAGCAGATATTGTAAGCGTTTCCTCATTACGTCGTGGAGTAGCCGAAGCTATCGAAGCGATTGCTCATGGAGATGAAAATACGTCAAAGGTTGTTGGCCAAGCTGTAGGTGATATTAAATTGCCACCAGGCACTACAATTGGTGCAATAGCTCGCGGTGACGAAGTCATTATTGCTAGTGATTACAGTGTGATCGAACAAGGAGATCATGTAATTATGTTTATTACAGATAAGAAATTTGTCCCCGAAGTAGAAAAACTATTCCAGCCAAGCCCTTTTTTCCTTTAAAAGCCAAAGAAATCATTATGTATCAGTCATATAATTCGAACACAATAACTAATACAACTCGGTATGTTTTAATTAGAAGAGTGTGATGAGGCTTTTAAATCAGTTTATGAATTTACTATGAAAGGTAATTTTGCCAATTTAGCTGCTGACATCAGCATCGATATGATTTTAACAGAACACCGTATCATCATTCGTTATTTTTCTACACAATGAAACTAATAAACAGATAATTTAGTAAAAGGAAATTGAAGTTATATCAGATACCCCCCAATTACTGAAACAAAATTATTATTAGAAATTCGTAGGTTACTGAAAAGTAGGAAATAGACCTATTAAACTAAAAGACCAGTAGTAAAGAATCTAATGACCCCTTACCACTGGTCTCCCAGCTACTTACTTTGCTATGTTTTTCTTTCCTCTGGTAACTTCCTTTTCCTTTTTTATTTTTTTCAACTCGTTGTTTAAATAGTGGATCACTCAATAGAGCTTCTAAAGCATTATCCTTTATTACACCTTTATTATGGTGATATGTAATCATCATATGCCTCTATTATATTAATTTATCTGAAAACATAGCAATTGTACTCCCTGAATTTTCAATAATAAAGAAAAATTACTTATTTCTTATTCAAAGCACCTTGTTCTAAAGTCTCAAGAATAGAACAATAAGTACTTATATGAGAACTACCACAGCAAGCATCACTCAACATCTTAAGTGAATCACGCATTTTTCGCATTTCAAGAAGTTTTTCCTCCACTTCCATTAACCTAGAATCTACAATTTGCTTTGACTCTTCACAAGTATGATGAGCTGGATCTACACGAATAGACAATAATTCTGTAATAGCTTCCAACGTAAACCCCAATTGCTTAGCGTAGCGTATAAACCGAAGGCGCTGTAGATCTTGCTCTGTATAAAGTCTATACCCTCCTTCGGTACGGTTCTGATGTTCCATCATTCCTTGTTTTTCATAGAAACGCACAGTATCAGGAGTTACATTCGCTAATTTAGCCAGTTGGCCAATACGATACATCTTTATATCTCCTACAATAGATAACATTGTTTGAGATATCAGCATAGCAGGATGAAAAAAATAAGTTAGAGATTTATATATGCAAGCGTAAAAAAACCGGGATAAACCCGGTTCTTTTATATGCCCCTACAGATTACTCCGCAGTCGCAACTTCTGTTTGAGGCTCAGTAGCACGGTCAACAAGCTCGATGTATGCCATCGGAGCATTGTCACCAGCACGGAAGCCACACTTAAGAATACGAGTGTAACCACCTGCGCGGCTCGCAAAACGCGGGCCCAGCTCATTAAACAGTTTTGCCACGATTTCGTTATCACGAGTACGGGCGAATGCCAGACGACGATTAGCTACACTGTCGATCTTGGCAAGAGTAATCAGCGGCTCAACGACGCGACGCAGTTCTTTCGCTTTAGGCAGAGTCGTCTTGATGATTTCATGACGGACCAAAGAACCTGCCATGTTGCGGAACATAGCTTGGCGATGGCTGCTGTTGCGGTTCAATTGACGACCACTCTTACGATGGCGCATGACCTTATCCTTCTCAGTAAAACCTTAACCTGTGATCTAGTTATTCATCAGCAATACTTGCTGGTGGCCAGTTTTCTAAGCGCATGCCCAGAGATAAGCCACGTGAAGCCAGTACGTCTTTGATCTCTGTAAGAGATTTTTTACCCAGGTTAGGTGTCTTAAGTAACTCAACCTCGGTACGCTGTACCAAATCACCGATGTAGTGGATAGCTTCTGCCTTAAGACAGTTAGCAGAGCGGACAGTCAATTCCAGATCGTCAACAGGGCGCAGCAGGATCGGATCAAACTCTGGCTTCTCCTCTTTTACTTCTGGCTGACGTACATCACGTAAATCAACAAAAGCTTCCAGCTGTTCAGCCAAAATAGTAGCTGCACGGCGAATCGCCTCTTCAGGATCGATTGTACCGTTAGTTTCCATCTCGATAACCAACTTGTCCAAATCGGTACGTTGTTCTACACGCGCTGCTTCAACATTGTAGGCAATACGCTCTACTGGGCTATAACAAGCGTCTACTAACAAACGACCAATAGGGCGCTCATCTTCTTCCGAATGAATCCGGGCAGAAGCCGGCACATAACCTCGACCACGCTGAACTTTAATGCGCATGCTTATAGAAGCAGTTTCGTCAGTCAGGTGGCAGATTACATGTTGCGGCTTGACGATTTCGACATCTCCGTCGTGGATAATGTCGGCTGCAGTCACAGGGCCAATGCCAGACTTATTCAAGGTAAGAATAACTTCATCTTTTCCCTGAACTCTTACCGCCAGCCCTTTCAGGTTGAGGAGAATCTCCAGGATATCTTCCTGTACACCTTCTTTGGTGCTGTACTCATGCAGTACACCATCAATCTCAACCTCAGTCACCGCACAACCCGGCATAGACGAAAGCAGAATACGGCGCAGTGCGTTACCAAGAGTATGGCCAAAGCCACGCTCTAATGGCTCAAGGGTCACCTTGGCGTGCGTCGAACTGACTTGCTCGATATCAACCAGGCGCGGTTTTAGAAACTCTGTCACAGAACCCTGCATTGTGTCCTCTCTTTGGTGCTAAGCTTTACTTAGAGTAAAGCTCGACGATCAGGTGTTCGTTGATGTCAGCAGACAGATCGGCACGTTCTGGAATACGTTTGAACACACCTTCCATCTTCACAGCATCAACCTCCAACCAAGTTGGTTTCTCACGCTGCTCAGCCAGCTCTAAAGCCGCCTTGATACGAGACTGCTTTTTCGATTTTTCGCGAACGCTGACTACGTCATTCGGGGATACCTGATAAGAAGCGATGTTAACAACGCGGCCATTTACCATGATAGCCTTATGGCTTACCATTTGGCGTGATTCAGCACGAGTCGCCCCGAAACCCATACGGTAAACAACGTTATCTAGACGACCTTCCAGCAAACTCAGCAGGTTTTCACCTGTGTTGCCTTTCAGACGAGTTGCTTCTTTATAATAGTTACGGAATTGACGTTCTAGAACACCGTAAATACGACGAACTTTTTGTTTCTCACGTAACTGCACACCGTAGTCAGACAGACGCGGTTTACGTGCGCCATGCTGCCCAGGTGCTTGTTCTAATTTACACTTGGTGTCAATCGCGCGAACGCCAGACTTCAGGAATAGATCTGTACCCTCGCGACGGCTCAGCTTGAGCTTAGGACCCAAATATCTTGCCATTTTCTTTCTCCAATCGAACCTAAAAAAGTAAACGCTATTAAACGCGACGTTTTTTAGGTGGACGACAACCGTTATGAGGGATCGGAGTCACATCAGTAATGTTAGTAATGCGGAAACCTGCCGCATTTAACGCTCGAATAGTTGACTCGCGGCCAGGACCAGGTCCTTTAACCATAACTTCCAGGTTCTTAATTCCGTATTCTTTCACTGCTTCGGCACAGCGCTCTGCTGCAACCTGAGCTGCAAACGGAGTAGATTTACGAGAACCGCGGAAACCAGAACCACCGGCAGTTGCCCAACCCAAGGCGTTACCCTGGCGGTCAGTAATGGTCACGATGGTGTTGTTGAAAGAAGCATGGATATGAGCCACACCGTCAGAGACTTGCTTTCTTACACGCTTACGTGCACGAATAGGTGCTTTTGCCATTATACAATACCCCGATTATTTCTTGATCGGCTTACGTGGACCCTTACGGGTACGTGCATTGGTCTTAGTACGCTGGCCGCGAACAGGTAGACCACGACGGTGACGTAAACCACGATAAGTACCAAGATCCATCAGACGTTTGATGCTCAGGGTTACTTCACGACGCAAATCGCCTTCTACAACGTATTTGGCAACTTCGTCACGCAGCTTATCAATTTGCTCTTCAGACAGCTCGCTGATCTTAACATGTTCAGCAATACCCGCCGCAGCGCAAATGGCTTGGGAGCGAGTTTTACCAATTCCGTAGATCGATGTTAAAGCAATCACGGTATGTTTCTGATCAGGAATGTTAATGCCTGCTATACGGGCCACTATGCACTCCTAAATTATTTATTTACCGCAACACCATTCTGAAAAGCCCGTTTTCAGGATACTCAAACAATGTTGCTGTGGTATAAAAAAGATTGGCTGGCTAATTTAGCCAGCTCAAACCGACTTTGCAAGAAAAATATGCTATTATTATTAGCCTTGGCGTTGTTTATGCTTAGGCTCTGCACTACAAATCACGCGAACGATACCGTTACGCTTAACGATTTTACAGTTGCGACATAATTTCTTGACGGAAGCACGAACTTTCATTTTTACTCTCCGTAACTTCTCAAGCAAACCAATTAACGGTTATAACCTTTAAGATTTGCCTTCTTCAATGCAGACTCATACTGACTTGACATCATTAGAGTTTGCACTTGAGCCATAAAGTCCATGATGACTACAACTACAATAAGTAGCGAAGTACCGCCAAAATAAAATGGCACCTTCATCGCGTCACGCATGAACTCCGGGATTAAGCAGATAAAAGTAATATACATCGCACCAACTAAAGTTAGACGTGTCATTACTTTATCAATGTACTTGGCTGTTTGCTCTCCCGGACGAATTCCTGGTACAAATGCACCGGACTTCTTCAGGTTATCTGCTGTTTCTCTCGGGTTGAAAACCAACGCGGTATAGAAAAAACAGAAGAAGATGATTGCAGACGCGTAGAGTAACACATAAAGCGGTTGTCCAGGCTGCAAGTACATTGAAATAGTAGTCAGCCAGTTCCAACCGGTTCCTCCCCCAAACCAGGAAGCTATGGTACCAGGGAACAGAATAATGCTGGAAGCAAAAATTGCAGGGATAACCCCGGCCATATTCACTTTCAACGGTAAATGTGTGCTCTGTGCAGCATAAACTCGGCGACCCTGTTGACGTTTTGCATAGTTAACAACGATACGTCGTTGACCACGCTCCATGAAAACAACGAAGAAAGTTACTGCAAATACTAACACTGCAACCAACAGCAACAGGAGGAAGTGCAGATCGCCTTGCCGAGCTTGCTCAATGGTATGGCCAATGGCCGGCGGCAAACCCGCAACAATACCAGCAAAGATTATGATAGAGATACCGTTTCCAATACCGCGCTCAGTAATCTGCTCACCCAACCACATTAGGAACATAGTCCCAGTAACTAGGCTCACAACAGCCGTGAAGTAGAAAGCAAACCCTGGATTGATCACCAGCCCTTGCATTCCTGGCATATTCGGCAAACCAGTAGCAATACCGATTGACTGGAATATAGCCAGCACTAAAGTACCATAGCGAGTATACTGGCTAATCTTACGACGACCAGCTTCCCCTTCCTTCTTAATCTCTGCCAACGTTGGATGAACCACCGTCAACAACTGAATAATAATAGACGCAGAAATATACGGCATTATCCCCAGTGCAAAGATAGAAGCACGACTTAAAGCACCACCAGAGAACATATTAAACATTTCAATGATGGTGCCCCTTTGCTGTTCGAGCAATTTGGCAAGCACAGTGGCATCAATACCAGGAATAGGAATAAAAGAACCAATACGGAAAACAATTAACGCGCCGATAACAAACAACAGCCTACGTTTCAGCTCGCCCAGTCCACCTTTAGCACTTTGAAAATCTAATCCTGGTTGTTTAGCCATCTGTTACTTATTCCTCAATTTTACCGCCAGCAGCTTCAATTGCAGCACGAGCGCCCTTAGTAACACGCAGGCCACGCACAGTTACTGCACGATTGATTTCGCCAGAAAGAATAACTTTCGCAAACTCAATTTGAATGCCAACAATGTTAGCTGCTTTCAATGCATTCAGATCGATAATATCGCCTTCAACGGCAGCAAAATCAGACAAACGAACTTCTGCTGTAACCATCGCCTTGCGTGAAGTAAAGCCAAATTTTGGCAAACGACGGTACAAAGGCATCTGACCACCTTCAAAACCGCGACGTACGCCACCACCAGAACGAGACTTCTGACCCTTGTGACCACGGCCACCGGTTTTACCCAGGCCAGAACCAATACCACGACCTACACGTTTAGGCGCATGCTTGGAACCATCAGCCGGAGACAGAGTATTTAAGCGCATCTGTTACTCCTCAACTTTAACCATATAGGAAACCAAGTTGATCATACCACGTATAGCAGGAGTATCTTCACGCTCTACTGTATGACCGATACGGCGCAGACCTAAACCAACCAAAGTTGCCTTATGTTTAGGCAGACGGCCGATTGAACTGCGAATCTGTGTTACTTTAATAGTCTTAGCCATGGCCATTACCCCAGAATTTCTTCGACGGATTTACCACGCTTAGCTGCGACCATTTCTGGAGACTTCATGCTGTCTAAAGCATCCAGAGTTGCACGAACCACATTAATAGGGTTGGTGGAACCATAGGTTTTAGCCAGTACGTTACGAACACCAGCCACCTCCAAAACAGCACGCATAGCACCGCCTGCGATGATACCAGTACCTTCGTGAGCAGGCTGCATGAACACACGGGAACCAGTGTGTGCACCTTTTACTGGGTGATACAAAGTGCCGCTGTTCAGTGCGACGGTTTTCATACTGCGACGGGCTTTTTCCATCGCTTTCTGGATTGCTGCTGGAACTTCGCGTGCTTTGCCATAGCCAAAACCAACGCGACCATTACCATCACCTACAACAGTCAGTGCGGTAAAGCTGAAAATCCGGCCACCTTTTACGGTTTTAGATACGCGATTTACCGCAATCAGCTTTTCCTGCAGTTCGCCAGCTTGTTTTTCGATGTGAGCCATCTTACACCTCTACCTTAGAACTGAAGGCCAGCTTCACGGGCAGCATCTGCCAGTGCCTGGACTCGACCATGATATTGGAAACCAGAGCGGTCAAAAGATACATCTTTAATACCTTTTTCCAATGCGCGTTCAGCAATTGCCTTACCAACTACTGCTGCTGCTTCTTTATTTCCAGTGTATTTCAGTTGCTCATTGATAGCTTTTTCTGTAGTAGAAGCTGCCACCAAAGTTTCAGAACCGTTTGGTGCGATAACCTGCGCATAAATATGGCGAGGGGTACGATGTACCACCAGGCGAGTTGCACCCAGTTCCTGGAGCTTGCGGCGTGCGCGGGTCGCACGACGGATACGAGCTGCTTTCTTATCCATAGTGTTACCTTACTTCTTCTTAGCCTCTTTGATACGCACGACTTCGTCGGCGTAACGAACACCTTTACCTTTATAAGGCTCAGGACGACGATAGGCACGCAGTTCTGCCGCAATCTGACCGATTACCTGCTTATCAGCACCTCTCAGTACGATTTCAGTTTGTGACGGACATTCTGCAGTAATGCCTACTGGCAGTTCGTGGTCAACTGGATGTGAGAAGCCCAGAGACATGTTAACAACATTGCCTTTGACTGCTGCACGATAACCAACACCTACCAGTTGAAGCTTCTTAGTGAAACCTTCGGTAACACCAATAACCATGGCATTCAGCAAAGAACGAGTCGTACCCGCCTGTGCCCAACCATCAACATAACCATCGCGTGGAGCGAAGGTTAGTTGGTTATCTGCATGATTAACCTCAACTGCGCTGTGGATTGTACGACTCAGCTCGCCGTTTTTACCCTTAATCGAAATAACCTGACCGTTGAGTTTTACCTCTACGCCGGCAGGAATGACGACGGGTGCTTTTGCAACACGAGACATTCTTTCCTCCCGAATTAAGCTACGTAGCAGAGAATCTCGCCACCAAGACCAGCTTGGCGAGCTGCACGATCAGTCATTACACCTTTAGAGGTAGAAACAACAGCGATACCCAAACCAGCCATAACTTGTGGTAGCTCATCTTTTTTCTTATAGATGCGCAGACTTGGTCGGCTTACACGCTGAATACTTTCTACAACAGCCTTGCCTTGGAAGTATTTCAGTACTAATTCCAGCTCTGGCTTGGTGTCGCCTTCAATTTTATAATCTTCAATATAACCTTCTTCCTTCAGCACCTTGGCAATTGCCACTTTCAGCTTGGAGGAAGGCATGGTGACCGCAACTTTATTCGCGGCCTGACCGTTACGGATACGGGTCAGCATATCCGCGATGGGATCTTGCATGCTCATCTGTCTTTACTCCCGTGATTCAATTGGTGACAATTACCAGCTAGCCTTTTTAAGGCCCGGAATTTCACCGCGCATGGCGGCTTCACGGACTTTAATACGGCTCAACCCAAACTTCCGCAAGAACGCATGCGGACGACCAGTTTGGCGGCAGCGGTTACGCTGACGAGAAGGGCTGGAATCACGTGGCAGTGTTTGCAGCTTAAGAACAGCATTCCAACGCTCTTCATCAGATGCATTCACATCAGAAATGACAGCTTTCAATTCTACACGTTTAGTGAAGAATTTTTCAGCTAATTTCGCACGTTTTACATCACGTGCTCTCATTGATTGCTTAGCCATGAATACCCTGCCTTACTTGCGGAACGGGAAGTTAAAAGCAGCCAACAGTGCGCGGCCTTCATCATCAGATTTCGCAGTTGTGGTGATAGTAATATCCAGACCACGAACACGATCCACTTTATCGTAATCGATTTCAGGGAAGATGATTTGCTCACGTACACCCATGCTGTAATTGCCACGACCATCAAATGACTTAGCAGATAAACCACGGAAGTCACGAATACGAGGTACAGCAATAGAAATCAGGCGCTCAAGAAACTCCCACATACGTTCACCACGCAGGGTCACTTTACAGCCGATTGGATAGCCCTGACGGATTTTGAAGCCTGCAACTGATTTGCGCGCTTTGGTGATCAATGGTTTTTGACCAGAGATTGCTGTCAGATCCGCTGCTGCATTATCCAGCAGTTTCTTATCAGCAATTGCTTCACCAACACCCATGTTCAGGGTGATCTTCTCGACCCGAGGGACTTGCATGACAGAATTGTAGCCAAACTGAGTCATCAGTTTTTGGACTACCTCGTCTTTGTAGTAATCATGCAGTTTCGCCATCGTATTACTCCAAATTACTTGATAGTTTCGCTGTTAGATTTAAAGAAACGAACTTTTTTTCCGTCTTCAAATCTAAAACCTACACGGTCAGCCTTACCGGTTGCCGCATTGAAGATCGCAACGTTTGAAACTTGGATTGCAGCTTCTTTTTCAACGATGCCACCTGGCTGGTTCAGAGCCGGAACAGGCTTCTGATGCTTTTTAACCAAGTTGATACCTTCAACAAGGACTTTCCCAGTAGAAAGAACCTGTTTTACTTTACCGCGCTTACCTTTATCTTTTCCAGTCAACACGATAACTTCGTCATCACGACGGATTTTCGCTGCCATTGTCCGCTCCTTAGAGTACTTCTGGTGCCAGGGAGATAATTTTCATGAACTTTTCATTACGAAGTTCACGAGTTACCGGCCCAAAAATACGCGTACCGATAACTTGCTCACTTGTGTTGTTTAACAACACGCAAGCATTGCCATCGAAGCGAATGACAGAACCGTCAGGGCGACGAACACCCTTCCTGGTGCGCACCACTACCGCTTTCAGGACATCACCTTTTTTCACTTTACCACGAGGAATTGCTTCCTTGATGGTGACTTTTATGATGTCGCCGACGTGTGCATAGCGACGGTGCGAGCCACCCAGAACCTTGATACACATTACGCGACGTGCACCGGAGTTGTCGGCCACGTTCAGCATAGTCTGTTCTTGGATCATTTTAGTGCTCCGCTAAATGTCAACTACTACTGAGCCCACTTCACTACTATAATTTAATATGAAGAGGCCGTTCAGATACCCCATATCATGAGGGCGCGGCATTATAACACCACATCTCAGATATAGATAGAAAAAATAAACGGCCCATCGCGTGAGCCGTTTACTCTATTCGAGCCAGCTTACAGAATCGCTTTCTCTACAACGCGAACTAAAGTCCAAGATTTAGTTTTGGACAGTGGGCGAGTTTCGCGGATTTCCACCACATCACCGATGCCACATTCATTGTTCTCGTCATGTACATGCAGTTTAGTCGTACGTTTGATGAATTTACCATATAGAGGATGTTTCACCTTACGCTCAATAGCAACAACAATAGATTTCTCCATTTTGTCGCTTACAACACGACCTTGCAGAGTACGGATTTTATCGGTCATTACCCACCCGCCTTCTCAGTCAATAAAGTCTTAACGCGTGCGATATTACGACGCACTTGTTTCAACAGATGAGACTGTTGTAGCTGGCCACTTGCAGCCTGCATGCGCAAGTTAAATTGTTCACGCAGCAAATTCAGCAGCTCAGTGTTCAGCTCTTCAACGCTTTTTTCGCGCAGCTCTTGTGCTTTCATTACATCACCGTCTTAGTTACAAAGGTGGTCTTGATAGGCAGTTTCGCTGCTGCCAGCTTGAATGCTTCACGAGCCAGCTCTTCAGGCACACCGTCCATTTCATAAAGGACTTTACCAGGCTGGATCAAGGCAACCCAATATTCTACGTTACCTTTACCTTTACCCATACGCACTTCGAGTGGCTTTTCAGTGATAGGTTTGTCTGGGAATACACGTATCCAGATTTTACCTTGACGTTTAATTGCACGGGTCATAGCACGACGTGCCGCTTCAATCTGACGTGCCGTCAGACGGCCACGGCCCACAGCTTTCAGACCGAAAGTGCCGAAGCTAACATCCGCACCTGCTGCCAGGCCACGGTTACGGCCTTTGTGCATTTTACGGAATTTCGTACGCTTTGGTTGTAACATCAGCGACTCTCCTTACTTGCGGCCTTTACGCTGCTGCTTTTTAGGTTGAGCAGCCGGTTTTTCCGCCTGTTCAACAGCAGCCATACCACCCAAGATCTCACCTTTAAAGATCCATACCTTAACACCGAGTACACCATAAGTGGTGTGCGCTTCTGAAGTGTTGTAGTCGATATCTGCACGCAATGTGTGCAACGGTACACGACCTTCACGATACCATTCAGTACGCGCGATTTCAGCACCGCCTAAACGGCCACTGACTTCCACTTTAATGCCTTTAGCGCCCAGACGCATCGCATTCTGGACTGCACGCTTCATAGCACGACGGAACATAACACGACGTTCCAGCTGTGAAGTAATACTGTCAGCAACCAGTTTCGCGTCCAGTTCAGGCTTACGTACTTCAGAGATATTAATTTGCGCAGGAACACCAGCGATTTCCGCTACAGTTTTACGCAGTTTTTCTACGTCTTCACCTTTCTTACCGATTACGATCCCTGGGCGAGCAGTGTGAATAGTTACACGAATACTTTTAGCAGGACGTTCAATAACAATGCGTGAAATAGACGCTTTTGCCAGTTCTTTCTTCAAGTACTGGCGAACTTTAAAATCGCTGTCTAGGTTGTCAGCGAATTCTTTAGTATTCGCATACCAAGTAGAGTTCCAAGGTTTGACAATACCCAGGCGAATACCATTAGGATGTACTTTCTGACCCATTGCTAGTCTCCAGAGTCTCAGCGATCGGACACAACCACAGTAATGTGGCTGCTGCGCTTCAGGATGCGATCTGCACGACCTTTTGCACGAGGCATAATACGCTTCATGGTCGGGCCTTCGTCTACGAAAATCTTCGTGACCTTCAGATCATCAATGTCAGCACCATCGTTGTGTTCTGCATTAGCAATAGCAGACTCAAGTACTTTCTTCACTAAACCAGCAGCTTTCTTATTGGTATAGGTCAGAGTTTCCAGAGCTTGCGACACTTTCTTACCGCGAATCAGGTCAGCTACAAGGCGAACCTTCTGAGCAGAAGAACGAGCGTGGCGATGTTTAGCGATAGTTTCCATCTCTTCCTCCTACCTTAGCGCTTTTTAGCCTTTTTATCGGCCGCATGGCCGCGATAAGTACGGGTCGGCGCGAATTCACCTAGTTTATGACCAACCATTTCGTCGGAAACAAAAACTGGTACATGCTGACGACCATTATGGACAGCGATGGTCAAACCGATCATGTTAGGAAAGATCGTTGAACGACGGGACCAAGTCTTAATAGGCTTTTTGTCTCCGCTTTCCACCGCTTTCTCTACCTTCTTCAGCAAGTGCAGGTCAATAAATGGACCTTTCTTGAGAGAACGTGGCATGGTTTATCCTCTAATTATTTTTTAGTACGGCGACGTACGATGAACTGATCAGTACGTTTATTACTACGGGTCTTCTTACCTTTAGTTTGAACACCCCAAGGAGTTACAGGATGTTTACCAAAGTTACGACCTTCACCACCACCATGTGGGTGATCTACCGGGTTCATCGCCGTACCACGAACGGTAGGACGAATACCACGCCAGCGACTTGCACCAGCTTTACCCAGAACGCGTAGCATATGTTCTGCATTACCAACCTCACCTAAAGTGGCGCGGCAGTCAGACAGAACTTTACGCATTTCACCAGAACGCAGACGCAAAGTTACATAAGAACCATCACGGGCAACGATCTGAACGTATGCACCAGCGGAACGAGCCAACTGACCACCTTTACCCGGTTTCATTTCTACGTTATGTACGGTAGAACCAACAGGGATATTGCGCATTGGCAATGCGTTACCAGTTTTGATAGCTGCGTCAGCACCAGATTGGATCTGATCACCAGCTTTCAGCCCCTTAGGTGCAAGGATATAACGACGTTCACCATCTTTATACAAAATCAAGGCGATATTTGCTGAACGATTTGGATCATATTCCAAGCGCTCAACTACAGCAGGGATACCATCTTTATTACGTTTAAAGTCAATCAAACGATAGTGCTGCTTGTGGCCACCACCAATGTGACGAGTGGTAATACGGCCATTGTTGTTACGACCACCGGTTTTGCTGCTTTTTTCCAGCAATGGAGCATAAGGTTTACCCTTATGCAGCTCAGGGTTAACCACTTTGACAACGTGGCGACGGCCCGGAGACGTAGGTTTACATTTAACAATTGCCATTGTTCTTTACTCCTCCGACTTACTCTGCACCACCGATGAAGTCCATATTCTGGCCTTCCTTCAGTGTGACGTAAGCTTTTTTCCAGTCGCTACGACGACCAATACGCTGACCGTGGCGTTTAGTTTTGCCTTTTACCAGCAAAGTGTTAACACCTTCAACTTCGACTTCAAACAGTTTCTGCACAGCAGCTTTGATTTCTGCTTTAGTCGCGTCTTTCGCAACTTTGAGAACGATGGTATTGCTTTTCTCCATCGCTGTAGAAGCTTTTTCAGATACATGCGGTGCGCGCAGTACTTTCAGCAGACGTTCTTCACGGATCATGCCAGCATCTCCTCAACTTGCTTCACAGCATCAGCAGTCATAACCACTTTATCGAAGGCGATCAAGCTAACTGGATCAATACCAGCTACATCACGAACATCAACCTTGTACAGGTTGCGAGCTGCTAAGAACAAATTCTCATCAACTTCATTAGTGATAATCAGCACATCTTCCAGAACCATCTCTTTCAGTTTCTGAACCAGAAGCTTGGTTTTAGGGGCTTCTACAGAAAACTTCTCGACAACGATCAAACGATCTTGACGTACCAATTCAGACAGGATGCTTTTTAAAGCACCACGGTACATTTTCTTATTAACTTTTTGACTGTGGTCCTGTGGCTTAGCTGCAAAAGTTACGCCACCAGAGCGCCAAATTGGGCTCTTAATAGAACCAGAGCGTGCACGGCCAGTGCCTTTCTGACGCCATGGTTTTTTACCTGAACCAGAAACTTCAGCACGGGTCTTCTGAGCACGAGTACCTTGACGTGCACCAGCTGCGTAAGCAACAACTACTTGATGCACAAGCGCTTCATTGAAATCACGCCCGAAGGTAGTTTCGGAAACAGTCAGCGCGCCTTGCGCGTCTTTCATTACCAATTCCATTCCTATCTCCTCGACGTTACGCCTTGACAGCCGGTTTTACGATCAGGTTGCCACCAGTTGAACCTGGAACAGCACCTTTGACCAGCAGCAGGTTGCGCTCAGCGTCAACACGTACTACATCCAAGCTTTGAACAGTTACACGCTCATTGCCCAGTTGGCCTGCCATTTTCTTGCCTTTAAATACCTTGCCCGGAGTTTGGTTCTGACCGATAGAACCCGGAACACGGTGAGACAAAGAGTTACCGTGGCTAGCATCTTGGGTACGGAAGTTCCAGCGCTTAACAGTACCAGCAAAACCTTTACCTTTAGATGTACCAGTAACGTCGACTTTCTTAACGTCAGCGAAAATTTCAACGCTAATGCTTTGACCTACAGCATATTCTTCGTCTTCAGACAGACGGAATTCACGCAGGATACGGCCAGCTTCAACGCCAGCTTTAGCGAAATGACCTGCTTCAGGTTTGTTTACACGGTTAGCTTTTTTGCTACCAGTAGTGACCTGAATTGCACGATAACCGTCGCTACCCAGATCTTTAACCTGAGTAACACGGTTATCTTCAATTTCGATAACAGTTACAGGGATTGAAACTCCATCTTCAGTGAAGATACGAGTCATACCCACTTTTTTACCGACTAAACCAATCATTGTTTCAACCTCTCAATCGTTCAATGACCTGATTAACCCAGGCTGATCTGCACGTCTACACCGGCAGCCAGATCCAGACGCATCAGAGCATCAACGGTTTTCTCGGTTGGCTCAACGATGTCAACCAGACGCTTATGAGTGCGAATTTCGTACTGATCACGCGCATCTTTATTAACATGCGGAGAAATCAGAACGGTAAAACGCTCTTTACGAGTCGGCAGCGGGATCGGACCACGAACCTGCGCACCAGTACGCTTAGCGGTCTCGACAATTTCCGCAGTTGATTGATCGATCAAACGATGATCAAATGCTTTCAGGCGAATACGGATTCTTTGGTTCTGCATGAGACCAGAGCTCCAACTATTTTATAAACGTAAATAACTACTCCTCGAGCCCATTTCGATTGATGGGAGAGTGTAATCGTTCAATATATAACCCCCATATCGGGAGTATTTTAAATGGAAGCAAAAAAATGCTGCGCATTTACTGGCTAACAAACCAGACTTACACGTAAGTAAGACCGCGTATTATACGCAAATCAATTGACAAAGCAAGATACAGATGAAGATCTGTCCGGAGTAAAATTAAAGGAACATGAAACAAGATGCCCTAACTTAACAGATAGGGCATTTTTCCGTAATTATAACTACTCTCCTTCGAGAATCTGAGCTTGAGTGTAATTTTGAATCCCCATACGTTCAATTAATTCAAATTGAGTTTCTAACCAATCAATGTGCTCTTCTTCTTCATCTAGGATATCGATCATCAAATCACGGCTAACATAATCATGAATCGAATCAGCATAAGCAATCGCTTCTTTCAAATCTTTAGCCCCTTGCAATTCGAGCTGCAAGTCAGATTTGAGCATTTCTTCGATATCTTCTCCGATGTTAAGTTTTCCTAAATCCTGCAAATTAGGAATCCCTTCAAGAAAAAGGATACGTTCAATGTACCTATCGGCGTGCTTCATTTCATCGATAGATTCATGATATTCCTTATCATTAAGGCGGGTAAGGCCCCAGTTTTTAAACATCCGGGCATGCAGAAAATACTGATTAATTGCAACAAGCTCATTTCCAAGAAGTTTGTTCAAATGAGCAATCATTTTTTTATCGCCTTTCATAGTTCACTCCTCCGCTTCCAGTACTTAAAGTGTAGTACCTATTCAGCAGAGTAGTAGTAAACTTACTTCTTTTTTATCAAGCAACGTTATCTATCTTGGGCAGCTGTGCAATCTCCTCATTAATTAGCTCTCTGGCTTGGCGTATGCATTTGCCACAATCACGGCCTACAGGCACAATACGTTTTAGTTCTCTAATAGAGTGAATATGATGTTGACGCACCGCATTACGTATTGTTTTGTCACTCACCGCATTACATAGGCAGACATACATAAATAACACTCTCTGGTACACATTATAGAGCATATTAAATAATAATGAGTCTCATTTCAATAATCATTCGCATTTTAATTTTCTGATTCAGGTTCTCCCAAATATCCTTTTAACTTTGTCAAATAAAGGTAGTTCTCTCATGTCTATAACACTTTGGCTAGGAAGGCTTTTATCTCTATCAGTGGCTTTCTTAAACTTATTCCATCCTAAAACTATCTCCTACATCAGCAATTTGTTCCAGAACTGATAGCTAGACAGAGCAACCCGCTTAAGACATTACGGGGTATAGAATTCACATATTTAGTTGTACGAAAACGAGCATGCTATACCGTAACCTTTTCGGTGGTATCCCCTCTTGCCGTTAGAGCATACCAACAGAGGCAGAACAAGCATGGATTAGATATTACTACCTGTATGTAAAAGAAAATATGACTTATCTAAGTTTGAAGACAAATGTTTATTTGGAAAAATCACGGCTTATCACCGATGTATTCTATAGATGAATGATGTATATATTATCCTGATAGAGCAACCAAATAACTCCCCTAGGAAAAAGTGCTCAAAATCAAAAACTTAAAATACGAAGAGATAACCCAACAGTGTAGTTCATACAGGGAATGGAATTTAAGGAAGGGTGGATATCAATTAAAATACTCACTAACAGACACCTAATGTAGCACACCAGGTGTCTGTTCTAAAACAAGCCAGAATGCAAACCTATTCTAGAGTTAGGTACTTAATTATTAGCTATTAAGCAATAACTTTAGCAACAACACCAGCACCTACTGTACGGCCACCTTCACGGATTGCGAAGCGCAGACCCTGGTCCATCGCGATTGGTGCAATCAGGGTAACAATCATCTGAATGTTATCACCTGGCATCACCATTTCCACGCCTT
>NZ_JAHZMK010000007.1:67015-150184 GCF_020387775.1 Photorhabdus antumapuensis | reverse complement strand
ACCGGGGACGTCCATATATGGTTTAATATGGAATATAGTGACACATTATGACTGTTTGTGACTCACTATAACAAGCTATTTGATAAGGCAGAACGTCATGAATCTATCACTAAAGAGTTGTTTAGCCGTAGTTTTATTTGGAGGAGTGCTGTCTGTTCCTTCATTTGCTGCTGGTTATGTGGATTCGAAGGACGGTTGCAGTATGCTTAGTTTTAAAGTAGGTGAAACTATCTGTAGTCTGGATGATTTGAAAGCTCAATACCAAGAAAGAAGAGAGATTGTTGATTCATTAGCTAATGAAATTAGCCAATATTATTTAAATCTCTTAAGTCTTGATGAAAGTCAAGTCCGTGGTATTATGCTTCAAAACGATATAGAAATTAATAAGGCTTGCGAAACCACAATAAGAGGATTTGAGCAGGGGCTCAAAGCTATGTTGAAGCAAGATCGACCTGATGAAGAAAAACAAGAAATGAGGATGTATCTGAGATCTATAGCAAAGGCCAGATTTGAGATAACTCGTCTTAATGATTTTTCTCGTCAATTATTTACTTTGCCTAATATTTATAAAAGCGATATAAATAAAGCTGCTCTATCAGAGTTAGCTGCCTATACAACCAAAAAGATTGAGTCTGGAAATTTTTCATTTACTCGGTGATAAATGGAACAAGTGGACGTATCAATAAATAAGTATACAAGGAAAGATTTTTTGATGACGTCTTCCTAAAGCACCCAGATCTTGAGCAGGCTATTCTGCGAGATTTTAAACACTATAAAGAAACTGGAGAAGTCCCTGATTATTTTGGTAGGGATGTTGCTTATACTCAACCAGAAGCAGCATATAAATCATGTATGATGCATATTCATCTTTGTTTTCCGCCTGATTCATTTCCTAAAAACAGGGTTCAGTATTATAGAACGTGTAAATCAAATAGCCCAGAAAACGATGCTTGTCTGGTATATGTTCAAGGTCTCTTGGAAGAAAACAAATATTCCTTATTGGCGATAATGCATCCTGATGTTCATGGGAAAGCCAGGAATCCCAAGATAATGAGTTATCTAGCAAGAATAGCTCAGGATTTCAGAGATAATAACTAAACCCGCCCAGTACGGGTTTTTTCATATTTGGCCGCTTAATTGCGGTTTTTTTATTTCTATAAGGATCGAAAATGCAAACTCGCTCATTTCTTCTTGATATCAAATCATAGGATTTAACGTTAGATGATTCTGGAAATATCTCTATTACTGATAACCCTTATGCTGTGGCTCAGGATGTCGCTTGTGCCTGTAGTACATATCTGGGAGAGTGTTGGTACGACACAACATTAGGTCTTCCTTATTATCAGCGCATTCTTGGTTATTGGCCCGGAATTCAATTAATTAACAGCAAAATGCAACAAGAAGCAATGAAGTTACCTTATGTTCAGTCTGCCATTTGTAAAGCTATAAGCGGGGACGAAAGCACTATTGTGGGCACGATGACAATAACGGACACGAATAATCAATCAGCGGTGGTAAATTTCTGATGACTAACTCTGTAGTACTGACAACAAGTGTTCCTAGCGTAACATTTACAAAGACTGGTCTAACTGTACCCGCCGAAGTTGATATTTTAAATGGGCGGCTAAATGATTTGGCTACAGCAATGGGCGGTGCAATGAGTACCAGTTTAACAACACCGCAGGGTCAAATAGCAATGAGTGATGCGGCTATCATTGCTGACAAGAACGATCAGTTACTTGCTATCGTCAATCAAATTAACCCGGATTATGCAACCGGACGTTTCCAAGATGCTATCGGACGAATTTATTTTCTTGACCGAATCCCGGCATCAGGAACGACTGTAACGGCGACATGTACCGGGCTGGTCAATACTGTCATTCCTGTGAAGAGATAGAAGCAGTTGTTCTGTACTATAAAATTAATCACATTGAAGCCAACATTATTTATTCTAGCTGAAGTTTAGAGAATAAAATAAGGTAAATTGCCTCTTGGTACTAACTCAGAGAGCCCAAGCTTAATGACATACCATAGATTAATAGAGAACAGTAAATTATAAACCTTAGTCATACTGGTGGATATAGACATTCTTAGCTTAGGGTTAATTGTTAACTCACTTGTCATTGTTAAATAGTGCACATTTTAATGGCAAGAAGAGTTAAGTAGCATATAAAATAATCACAAAAAGCTGTAAGATACATCAACCAATTAAAAATGAGAGATATAAAGAATGTTTAATCTTGAGCAGATCGGGCATGTGGTAAGAAATAGCATGCAGATTATTGTTGATGAGCTTAAGCTTAACCTTGCTGTAGGGGATATCTCTGATGATGATTATAGAATCCTTTCTCGCGGATACGGCGAACTAAATTGGGATGAATGTTTGTCTAGGATAGGAAACAGAGAAGATAAATTTGAATTTTGCTTAAAGCTGGTAGAGTGTGGAAATGTGCAAGGGCCTCCTTCTGGGCTAGCTTTATGTACGTATTCCATTGATGAGGAAAGTTTTGAGATTCATATGATAGAGAACTTCTATCGTGATGACGCAAAACACCCTTTAAATGGGAAAATGTTTCAACTTACCCTGATGGCTGCTTACATGTTTTGTAAATCTACACAGGGTAAATATATCCGGATCATTGAGCCTGTTGAAGAAGTAATCTCCTATTACGCGTCCTATGGATTTAACATGATTAAATGTGGTTACATTATGGAGGTTGATATTGATACGTTTGAAACAATATTCAAGGCAATCAAAGATTGATGAAAAAAAGACTAGACACTAGAGTTTATAGTGATAGCATACGGAGACTAACAAGTATTAGCCTGTTTTTTGTGCAAGAGAAAACTTTGTTAATGTGAATACCCCTTATGGGCTAAGCTATTGGAGAGAAAATCTCTTAGGAGTCATTATGTCAAAGCAGAAAGCAGCCATTAAAGATATCAAAAAATTTGATACGCAGCAGGTGTATACTGCTGTGGGCGGGGCTATTGACTTGTTGATAAAAGCTGCCCCAAAAATGTTTGAGCATAAGCCAAAAGTTGAGCTTCAAGGAAAGCGTAAGAATCATCGCCAAGCCGCCTAAAATTTTTTGAGTAGTAATCAATAAACCCGCCCACAGTACGGGTTTTTTCATATTTGGCCGCTTAATTGCGGTTTTTTTATTTCTATAAGGATCGAAAATGCAAATTCGCTCATTTCTTCTTAATATCAAATCATGGGATTTAACGTTAGATGATTCTGGAAATTATATCATTCAATAACAGAGGCTAAGATCCCTGACAGCGGCTCTGTTGATGTTGTTTTCCAAAACTCAACAACAGGGCCGTTAGCATGTCAAATTGATGATTTGAACACGATTTATAGCTCGGTACCAGGCTGGTCTGGTATCAGTAATGCGAGTGCTGGCGTACCTGGCACAGATGAGGAAACTCGTGCTAATTTTGAGTATCGTCGTAAACAATCTGTTGCTAAAAATGCGACAAACTCATTACATGCCATTTATGCGGCAATATTAGCAGTAAATGGGGTAGCAGATTCATACGTTATTTCAAATGATACTTCGGTAGTAAAAACAGTCGGGGTATCAAAATACAAAATAGCACCGAACTCTCTTTATATTGCTGTGTATGGAGGAAAGACTGAGGATGTCGCTAGAGCAATCTGGAAGAAAAAACCTCCAAGTATTCCTACGAACGGGAATATAACTCACACAATTGTGGATGATGAAAACTATGTTCAGCCTTACCCCGAATATGAAATTAAATATGTGATACCAACGCCCATTCGTGTTTATGTTGATGTCTCACTTGCTGATAGCGATTACCTTCCTGCTGATATTGAAACATAAGTTAAATCAGCTATAGCTCAAGCATTTAACGGCGAAGATGGCGGGACGCGAGTAAGAATAGCATCTACATTATTTGCTGGTAGATATTATTCAGGTGTTTATAACATAGATATATCGAGTGTTGATATTTACAATATTACGCTTAGCCGTGACGGTACTACTTATTTAACATCAGTTACTTTTGGTATTGATGAAATCCCAACGCTTGATGCTGATAATATATCCGTGAAATTAGTGGACTCATAAATGGAAAATGTGGAAGTAACTATTCTTGCTCAGTATGCCGCTAGCCCAAAACTCAGCTCACTTATTCGAAATTTCAATGCCGCTGTTTCCTCTGCTGAATTTATTAATACATTTTACGACCTGATTGGGAATATTGACACGGCAAACACGTATGGGCTGGATGTGTGGGGAAAAATAGTGAATGTTAGCAGGAGGCTGACTGTTATCAGATTAGATGTATCGAAAGCTGATTATGATGAAAGTTATGCCAAATATATCTGACTGCACTATACCAAACCATCAGGAGCGCTGCTATATCCGGCAGGTGTTAGTGTCTCAATCGTTCAAAGGATACTAACAAGTGAAATCAACTGAAAAGCCTACTCTTATTACTGTTCCGTTCGCAAAAGATGGGAACTATAACGAAATTGCAACAAAGTCTACTGAAAACAGTTTGGTGAAAGGCTCGGCATACAGAACTGAAATTGTCTTCTCCTTTTGCATTATGACAAGGAAAAAAGTGAAAGCATTAATTAAATTACTTTTAATTCATTAATAAGCATAGGGTTACGTTCAAGCCATCTTAAGTAGTTTCAGTGGTGAGCCAGAAGGAATGTGGAGGTGCAGGTAGTGTTCATTGATGCCCATAAAAATAAAATAGGTGGACGCAAAGTGGACATTGGGCAAACAAAAAGGGCTACACTTTAGTGTAACCCCTTGATTTATTTGGTGGAGCTGGCGGGAGTTGAACCCGCGTCCGAAATTCCTACATCCTTGGTACTACATGCTTAGTCTAATCTTTACATTCGCTTGCCAGCTGCGGATAGACACGCCACTAACAAACTAGCCTGATTAGATTTAACGCTTCAACCCCAGGCAAGGCATCCACGCGATCTCTTTTGGGTTTGACCTCTCTTGATCCCCGTCCTAAGAGCGGAGGCTAGGGAGAGAGGGCTCTGCGCAGGTTATTAAGCTGCTAGTGCGTATTTTTCGTCGTTTGCGACTATTTTTTTGCGGCTTTTTACGAGGCCAACCGCCCCTCGGCATGCACCTTGGGTTTCGCGAATCCCGTCGAATCCAGAATCAGCCCCAAGTGTCTTAAACGCAAGTATATCAGAATACTAAACTATAATACCAGAATTTATCGTCCGGAATTCTTCATAATACGTGCTTTGTCTAATTTCCATTCACGTTCTTTGATGTCCGAACGTTTGTCGTGTGCCTTTTTGCCTTTCGCTACGCCAATTTTGACTTTGCACCAAGCATTTTTCCAATAGAGAGATAAGGCAACAACGGTATAACCTTCACGATTGACTCGACCATATAATGAGTCAAGTTCGCGCTGATTAAGTAAGAGTTTGCGTGAACGCATTGGATCACAGACGACATGGGAAGAAGCTACATTTAATGGGGTGATGGTGGCACCAAAAAGATAAGCGTCGCCATCTTTGAGCAAAACGTAACTGTCGCTGATGTTGGCTTTACCAGCGCGCAGCGATTTGACTTCCCATCCTTGTAACGAGAGACCCGCTTCAAATTCTTCTTCAATGAAGTATTCGTGACGAGCTCGTCTATTCATGGCAATGGTTGCCGAACCGGGTTTGTGTGCTTTTTTCTTTGTCATAGTGTATGCATTATACTGAATGCTTTGGTGAAAGAAATCTTTTCCCGCTCATATTTGCTGATTAATGAGTGTTTATTGCATTATATGCTGACAGATTTTTCTTTGATCACGTATAGGTGATATTATTTGCTACAATTAAGCCTTACAGGAAATTATATGCCACAGATTAGTCGCTCTGCGTTAGTACCTTACAGCGTGGAACAAATGTACAAATTGGTCAATGATATCGGTTCTTATCCGGATTTTTTACCGGGGTGTGTTGGCAGTCGTGTGTTGAGTGTTAGCAATAACGAAATGACTGCATCAGTCGATGTTTCGAAAGCGGGTATAAGCAAGACCTTTGTTACCCGGAATATTCTGGCCGATAACCAAAGCATTAATATGCAACTGGTCGACGGGCCTTTTCGTAAGTTAATGGGAGGCTGGCAGTTCATACCATTGAGTGAAGATGCCTGTAAAGTTGAATTGCACCTTGATTTTGAGTTCACTAATAAACTGATTGAATTGGCTTTTGGTAAGATTTTTAAGGAACTGGCCGGGAGTATGGTGCAGGCTTTTACTTTGCGTGCACGCGAGGTTTATCGTGTCTGATATCAATGTCGAAGTTGTTTATGCATTGCCTGATCACCAATATCTGCGTACGGTGAAATTGGCTCAAGGCGCAACTGTTGAGCAGGCAATAGTTGCATCAGGTTTGTTGGTTTTGCGTAATGATATTGATTTGCAAAAGAATAAAGTCGGAGTTTATAGCCGTCCTGTCAAGTTGACGGATATTTTGGAAGAGGGTGATAGGGTGGAAATTTACCGCCCATTATTGGCTGATCCAAAAGAAATGCGTCGTAAGCGTGCTGAGCGGGCTAAAAATAATGCTCAATAATTATCATAGACAGTCAGCGATCTATTTTTTTGACTGACTGTCTATATTTTTTGGGTTATTGAAGATCTTCGGTAAGTGAATTTTCGTTTTTAATGTCAGTCAGTACACCATTACTGTCAAATGTCAGGGTCAAAGTTTGCTGAGTCACTTTTTCGTGCCCAGGTTGTTGACGAAATACATAAAACCACGTTTGAGTCCCAAACGGGTCTTGTAACATTGGTGTTCCTAATGTGTAAGCTACCTGTTGCTGGGTCATTCCCTTGTGGATTTTTGATACACTAGCTGGTGTTAGGTAGTTTCCCTGATTAATGTCAGGGCGATAAACAGCCCGTTCTAACGTAGAGCAACCCGCAGTCAGCATAACGAATGATACAGCAGCGGCAGTCAACATTTTACAGCGCATGGTAATTACATTCCTTTAGGAGTCAGGGTGTTGATAATAATAGACCTTGACGAGATTGAAAACCTTTACAAGCTTTAGCTATGACCTTAAATATACGCAAAAGTTGTATCAAATTACGCTGCTAGCAGCTCTTTGGCGTTTGCCAGGGTATTTTTTGTGACTTCACTGCCTGCGAGAAGCCGCGCCAGCTCTTGTAATCTGGCTTTTTTATCCAGCAGCTGCATTTGAGTTTCAGTTTCTTCACCGTCAGTTTGTTTACTGACATAAAAATGTTGGTGACCACAACCGGCTACTTGAGGCAGGTGGGTGACGCACATAACCTGTGTAGATTCGCCTAATTCACGTAACAGACGGCCGACAATTGCAGCTGTTGGACCGCTGATACCGACATCCACTTCATCGAAAATCAAAGCGGATGTTTCCATTTTTTTAGCTGTTATAACCTGAATTGCCAACGCAATACGGGAAAGTTCACCACCTGAAGCGACTTTTGCGAGAGATTGGTGGGGTTGACCAGGGTTGGTGGTGACATTAAATTCAACTCTGTCTGAACCGTCGGCATTCAGATGTTCAGGTGCAAAAGAGACATCAATGGTAAAACAACCATGAGGCATGGCGAGTTGATGCATACTGTGGGTAATGAGTTCACTTAATTCTTTGGCATATTGCTGGCGAACCAGATGCAATCTTTCTGCAACTTCCAATGCTTGCTTATGGTGTTTATTAACCTGTTCACTAAGGTGAGTGCAGTCATCTTCTTGCTGCGCCAGTAATTGCTGCTCTTCCAATAATTGTTGATGCAGTGAAGGAAGTTCTTCCGGTACAACGTGGTGTTTACGGGCCACTCTAATTTGTTGTGAAATTTTTTGTTCCAATTCAAAGAGACGATTTGGATCCATATCCAGTTGATCGCCATAGTGGCGGAGTTCGTCGCTGACTTCATTAATTTGAATGGATGCGTCTTCCAGCATAGTGAGTAATTGGCTGAATTTATCATCCATAGTGATGAGTTCTGCCAGTTCGTGTTTAGCGTAATTCAGCAGACTGATAATATTTTGTTCATCGTTATCACTGAGTAACTGGAGTGCAGTTTGGCTGACAGATAATAGCTGACCACGGTTTGCTAGCCGTTTATATTCATTATCTTGTTCCTGATATTCACCTGGTTGCGGTGCCAGCTCATTGAGCTCTTTTAAGTGATACTCCAGTAACTGTTGACGAGATTGACGTTCAAGTGCCTGTTGTTGGAATCGAGCTAGATCCTGACAGCTTTGGTGCCATTGCTGATATGCTTGTTTCATTTCATTTTGTAGATTGGATTGATTAGCGTAAGTATCAAGCAGGCATTTTTGGTGACCATTATTCAATAGTAATTGGTGGGCGTGCTGACCATGAATTTGAATAAGGTGGGTACCTAATTCACGTAATTGGGAAAGTGGTACAGCAGTGCCATTGATAAAGCCTCGGGAACGGCCATCTGACGTTATTGTGCGGCGTAGTAAGCATTCATTGCTGTCATCAAGCTGGTGATTTTCCAACCATTTTCGAGCAGAAGGCGTATCAGAAAGAGAAAAGCGGGCACAAATATCAGCACGAGAAGCCCCGCTACGCACCATATTGGCTTCACCACGATTACCCAGACATAAACCTAACGCATCAATTGCGATGGATTTACCTGCGCCGGTTTCACCGGTGATGGCTGTCATACCTGGCTGGAAGTCAATTTCAAGCTCACGAACAATGGCAAAACTGCTAATGGTTAACTGGGTGAGCATCACACTTCTCCTGTGTATAAAAACACCTCTGTATCTTCATACAGTATAAACTGGTTTTTTATACAGTAAAGTGGTGAAACCTAAATTTTTTAGAACATTTTTTTAGACCAGCTTAGTTTTGTACTTAATGTATTGAAGTAATTATAGTCTTTAGGATGAATGAGATTGAGCTTCTGTTTGCTGCGGCTAATAATGACATCCTCTCCATCTTGTATAGGTAGAACTATCTGGCTATCGCAACTGACTTCATAATCGTTGCTATTTTGGGAAAATTTCAGCCTGATGCTGCTTTCACTACTGATAACCAATGGGCGGGAAGACAATGTATGTGGAAACATCGGTACTAGGACGATGGCATCCAGATTAGGCGTCAAAATTGGCCCGCCTGCCGAAAGCGAGTAAGCTGTGGAACCGGTTGGCGTTGCGATAATCAGCCCGTCAGAACGTTGGGAAAAGGCAAAGCGTTCATCAATATAGACTTCGAATTCAATCATATGTGCCACTTTCCCCGGATGGAGTACGACTTCGTTGATTGCGGTACTGATACGGGGTTCTTGGCCGTTGCTTCTGACTTGGGCTTCTAGTAGGAAACGGTGTTCGTTCCGATATTCGCCATCCAATACTTCAGAAAGTTGTTGCAAAGCATTATCAGGATCTAAGTCTGTCAGAAAACCTAGATTGCCTCTGTTAATGCCAATGACTTTAATGTCATAACGGGAAAGGACTCGGGCAGCGCCCAACATATTGCCGTCACCACCAACAACGACAGCTAAATCAGCTTGTTTACCAATTTCGGTCAGACCGCCAGTTCGTGCATCTTTTAAACCAATGTCTTTGGCTACTTGACGATCAATAATGACAGAGTAACCTTTGGATTTTAACCAATGATAAAGCATTTCATGAGTAGCAAGTGCTTCTGGGTGGCGAGGATGACCAACAATACCTATGCATTTGAATTTTTTATTCATCGTTATAATTTCCTTCTAGCAAGAGGTTTTATCCTCACAATACGGCGGGTTCCCTTGAATCCCCAATTTAGATCCCCATAATAGGCTAAGTAGCGAGATTAATGCCAAATACGCGGAGATATTCATGAGTAGTAAAGAACAAAGAATGCCTGACGAGCAAGTCTCGGAAGATATGGAAGTTGTATCTGAACAGCAAAACAGTGCGGATAAAGCAGAAGCATCAGAGACTGAAAGCGTTGTTGATCCGCGTGTCGCAGAGCTGGAAGAACAGCTCAAGCAGGCGCAGCAGCGTGAACGTGATGCTATTTTGCGTGCTAAGGCTGAAGTTGAAAATATCCGTCGTCGTACTGAGCAAGATGTGGAAAAAGCCCATAAATTTGCGTTAGAAAGATTTGCCAATGAACTGCTACCAGTGATTGATAATCTTGAGCGCGCTTTGGAGGCAGCAGATCGTACTAATACCGAAATAGCACCTATGATTGAAGGCATTGAGCTGACGTTGAAATCTTTCCTTGGGGCTGTGGGTAAATTTGGTATTGAAGTTGTTGGCGACACAAATATTCCTTTTAATCCTGAAGTTCATCAGGCGATGACCATGATGGAATCCGATCAGCATGAGCCGAATCATGTCATGATGGTCATGCAGAAAGGGTATACCTTAAATGGCCGTTTGTTACGCCCGGCAATGGTAGCCGTATCGAAGTAATTTTAGCTCAGTAGTAATTTTAGTTCAGTAATAAGTATCAATGCCGCTCCAACTGGGGCGGCATTTTTTTACTGTGGCAATTCAGGTGTCCAGTTAATTGGCGCGATGCTTTGTTTTTCTAGCAATGCATTGGCTTTTGAAAAGTGTTTGCAACCAAAGAACCCTCTGTGGGCAGATAGTGGAGATGGGTGGGGTGCTTTGAGAACATGATGTTTATTAGCATCAATAAAGTTACCCTTTTTCTGTGCATGGGACCCCCAAAGCAGAAACACGACGCCTGAACGGTGCTCGTTGATAGCAGCAATGACTTTATCAGTAAAAGTTTCCCAACCCAGATTTGCGTGGGAGTGTGCATTACCACGTTCTACGGTGAGTACGGTATTGAGTAGCAACACCCCTTGTTTGGCCCAACTGATTAGGCAACCGTGATTTGGATGCTGGAAGTCAGGTATATCGGATGCCAGTTCTTTGTACATATTAACCAGTGAAGGTGGTGCAGGAATACCCGGTTGCACAGAAAAAGAGAGACCGTGTGCCTGATTAGGGCCGTGGTAAGGGTCTTGCCCAAGTATCACAACCTTAATATCAGCCAATTCGGTGTAGCGGAATGCATTGAATACATCCTGTTGTGGCGGATAAATGGTTTTACCTGCCTGACGCTCTTTTGCGACATAAGCCAGTGTGTCGAAAAAATAGGGTTGTTTTTTCTCATTACCGATTACGTCGTGCCATGTGAGAAGTGCGGACATAGCAAATCCTTTTTTATATGATTACCAAATGGATGTTAGCTTACCGATTACAAAATCAGAGGAAAACCTTTGATGCACACTAAAACTAAATTCCTGATAACTATTTCAATGTTGTAAAGTATTTTTGAAAGTTTATCCAAAGAATTGCTTTGTGGTTAGCCATAAAAACTTATTTAAAACATAAGATAGCAATATGTTTTGTAGTAACTATATGAAATTAACTGATCTGAATCAATGAATATCCTCATTCATGTGGGGATACCGAAATGAGATATATTGGTTTGACCAAATAACCAAGATAAATTCTTGATAATTTTATTTACTGTGTGAACGTTAGAGATAGAAATGATTACTGGTATTCAATACTGTGAAGGCCAGATTGTGGTTAAGGATAAGCTGGATTATTTGAATATCGTATGAAACCCAAACGGTACGTGTTGTAAACTGTCAGTTCACTTTGATTCTTTCTTTGGCTATTTATTGATAAATAATAGGTAGAAATTTCTCTGTTATCAGAGAGAAGAATCACAGTTGATTAATTTTGTTAACAAAATTTAAACATTTATTTAACTTGATGGTATTCCCTGCCGATAGATTAGTTGTACTGATTAAATCGTCGATTATTTTCAGCTATCCTTAGGGGAATTTTATGAGTTTATCAATTGAAATGAATCTGTCAGTCGATTCAAGTTTTCCCGTTTTAAATAATCTTCAACTTGTTACACCGCCTTCTGTTCCAGACCAGAATATTGAAAAAGCGACTACTGAAGTTTTTTCCTTCTCGGAAACAACTAAACAGAATAATAGAGTCTATCAATCATTAATTAACGAGCAGAGTATTAACATTAATTTAAAGTCAATCACAGGAATTAAGTCTGAGCAAATTAGAGGTAAGCAATCCCATGAAATTGATTATATGTTGACTTTAATTTCTGATGATGTCTACATAAGCACCACTATGGGAATAGGTGATTATGTTCGTCTTTCTGATGGTGAATTATTAAAGGCAGGAATAGAACCGGCAAATTTAAGGGATAAAACAACGGGTTTTCAGGCGGGTATTTATCGGAATGATGATCTCTATATAGTTGCTTTTGTAGGCACTAATGATTTGAAGGATATATTAACTAATTTACGACAAGGTTTTGGATTTGATGAAGCTCAATACCATCAAGCCATTGATTTAGCTCGTGCTGCCAGAATGGCATTTGGGGAAAATTTGTTATTTACTGGACACTCTTTGGGCGGTGGATTAGCAGCGACAGCCGCATTATCAGTTGGAAAGCCTGCGGTAATATTTAATTCAGCCGGTGTTTCTGACAATATGATGAAAAATTTGGGTTTTTCACCCCAAGAGGGTAGGGCTATCGCTGAAAATGGATTGGTACGTCATTATATTGTGGAGCATGATTTACTTGATGCATTACAACAGAAATTGCCAGTATCTCAGCCAATAGGACATAAAATCTTACTGAAATATAATGATGATTCAGGAGAGTCAGGTCAAGGGTTTCCTAATAATCTGATACGTGGATTAAAAGCACATTCTCTTGAAAAGGTGCTGGAATTATTAACGATATACAAACCTTGGTCATCTTTAAATGATGAACAGCAAGAAGAATCTCTAGTCATGCTTAATGAATCGGATCTGAGCATTTCCGCATAATTAAAGAGAGGCATGATGAAAATTGGTGAAGTAATTGAGCCTGAATCGGAACAGGATTGTCAGCGGAGTGAAGAAAATATAACCCCATTACAATGGGCGATATTCAATCAGCAAATGGATGATGTTAATAATTTGCTGAAAGAGGGCGCTGATCCTACTCAACTTGGTTTGCAACAAGAAAGTGCTTTACATACGGCTGCAAAAATCAACAACCCTGATTATCTTAAATCTTTGTTAACAGTCGCGCCGGATGTAAATATTATGCATCCTGTAACCTTAGCAACACCTTTACATGTTGCGGTTCAGGTAGGGAGAAAAATGCAGGTCGAATTACTGTTGGTCGCCGGTGCTAATCCCAATCAAACTAATCGGATTGGGGATACTCCGTTACATATTGCAGCCAAAATTAATTCGCCGAAACTGGCATTGATATTGTTGAATTCAGGTGCTGATCCTAAATTGCAAAATAAACAGCAGCTAACGTTCCAAGCGTATTTTAATCTCACACCGCTAAAAATGCAGTGCGGTGAGATGCAAGCGGAATATGAGAAAGTCAATTATTGGCTGAAAGCTCAGCAAGTTAACCGATATTATTTGAAGTAAGACAAAAACGGGCTATTTGGCCCGTTATTTTTAATTATCGATGATTACCAACTAATCGATTATAGCAATGAGATATGCTCTTTTTTCTACACGGGAAAAGCCATTGACATTAGCGTACCTAAAATATGCAGTTCATATTATGAAATTGACGGATCGGTTATTGCCATTACGCTGATGAATGAACAGTTTATCTCTGTCATCGATAATAATGTCATCCTTAAGTTGTAATAAATGTTTTGTTAAAGTTGGTCCATATTGGTTCTATTTATCGGATTTGGAATTATTTTTACAGAGTTAATTACAATTAAAAATATATCTCTTAGCCTTTTACCCGCTTGTCGTACAGTCGATGATTGAGGTAACGATAATGGGTTTAGGTGCCAATGTGGAAACGGCTGAAAATACTGTGAGGCAGGTATTGGAATAGAATATGAGTAACATCAGTAATCTTGATTTTTATTTAAGACTGGTGAGGGTGATGTTCATATCAGCCAGAAAAATGCGTCAACGTACCATATACGCCTCATTTTTATGACCTCCATCACCTTTATTTTCAGTGTCATTTCGTTGGTCATGAGTAATAGTGGTGGTAAACATGCAAAAAATAATCTTATCTGGGAGTCGTGTTAATAGGCTGTGTATTGAGTTCAATCTTCTTATTTTTTTATTTCACTCCTTAATCTACAACACTAAAGGAACAGGAAAATGAAAAATCTACTTGTCGATATTTTCCCTGAATATTATGAGAATTTTGCGGTTGAAGGAATGTCACGATGGAACGCTTATTTGAAACAACGAATTCTTGATGAAGTGAAAAAGGTTACCTCGATAAAAAAACAATTGTTAGATGCTGGAATGGGAACCGGACATATGTTTTTTGAACTGAGAGACTGCCATGAACTAGATAACTACCATTTTAACGGTATTGATATTGACGCTCGTATGATCAATTTTTGCCAGTAAAAAATTGCGCAACATTCTGCACAGCAAAAGATCAGTGTGCGTGTTGTTAATATTTATTGTGATTGCCATAATGGTGTCTAAATACGTACCGGGTGTGATGAGAAATCATTACAGGAACAAGCAAAAACTATTTCTACAGTGTAGTCTTCTTACTCGCAAAATATGAAAGGAAAATAACATGTCACTGACCACCATTATTAAAGATACCCCAATATGGGTCTGGATTCTTTTTGCTTTTCTCATCAGGCGCGGGATCAGTGCCTTGTACGATCGTGAAATGCGAATTGATCGCCTTTTCTTACTACCAATAGTATTCCTGGTTTGGGGGGTATATAGCGTCATTTATGAAACCACATTCTCAGATTTAGCTTTGATAACGATGATGGCGGGTTTACTCGTCGGGATTGTAATGGGATGGGGTCTGTGGCGCTCTCAACCAAGATTACGTGAAAAAGCGGGCAGTGATTTAATCATCCGTCCTGGCACTTCGTTAACGCTGACGCTAATTGTTATCACATTTATCGTCAAGTTTATTATTACGGCCATGTTAAGTATTCACCCAGCGTTGTTGCATTCGTTACATTTCAATCTATTTTTTGGCTTTAGCAATGGTGTGCTTGACGGTATTTTCTGGGGCGGAACGCTAAATCTTTTTATTCCTTGGTACAGAAATAGGACCAAGAGCGTTTACAAATAGTGTTTATGAAACTCTGATACTCTCTGTTCTCTCTCTGTCAGGATAGTTGACAGGGTTAATTATTTGAAGAAGCATAAAGGGGACCTTATGTCATGAGACTATATTGTGGATCGATTGATAGAGACAAGATGATTATGGCAACATCTTAGGATTGCCAGTAAACCTTATTGCAAACAATACGGTTGTTATAAAAGAAGAGAAAAAATTAAAGATAAAGTCAGTATTAATGAATATCTAGAATTTATTAATGAAAAATTACATACTGGGGATTGGTACGATAATTGCGAGAGATTTCAGTGTATTATTAACGTTAGTTGAATGTAAAGCTCTATATACAATGATGATTGAATTTAATGGAAAGTAATCATCAAAAGTAGCAGTAGCTAAGGTTTCATACCTATCAAAAAAATGGCCTTTAATAACGGTTTAGAGTTTGTGTGTCACGAAATTATTAGCAAAAAATTAAATACAGATATTAACTTCTCTAATCCCTATGTCTCTGGGAAAAAAGGCTAATTAGGCAATGCTTTCCAAAAGGGGCAGATTTTAATAAAGGTTTCTAATCGGGACGGGGGGATAAATTCCGTCATAAACTAATTAAATAATCGACTGAAAAAATTTGGGATAGTAAAATACCGGATGAATTATTTAAAGAAATAAAAAAGCGTTTGCTGAGAGCCTATTTACTCACAGAATAATGTACAGACTCGAATAATCTTACTATGTGAAACTGCATATTATAATAACGGGCCAACCGGCCCGTTTAAAGATTCACTCATCGCTACTGGCTGAGGCTTCCGGTTTTGGATTACCAGAAGGTTTACGGCGTTTGCCGATATTTTTGCTATCTCGATGGCGTATTTTGACTTTTTTCTTTGATTCTTCCGCTTTCTTTTTCTCTTTGCGTTTAGCCAATACTTTTTTCGATGGCTTATTGAGGGCTTTGTCACTCGGTGCCTTGGTTGTTGGGCGAAGCTCATCAACAGCTCGTGACTGTAGTGGTTCATTCAGATAGCGACTGATTTTGCCTAATAAAGGATGATCATGTGCTTCCACTAAGGTAATTGCAGTACCTTTGCGACCTGCACGAGCTGTCCGGCCGATACGGTGTAGATAAATATCCGCAGTGCGTGGTAAATCGAAATTGAAAACGTGACTGATATCATCAATATCCAATCCACGGGCGGCAACATCCGTTGCAACCAGAACAGTGATGCTGCCATCATTCAGGCGTTTAACCGCTTCTGTCCTCTTCGCTTGTACCATTTCCCCTTCAAGGAACCGGGCTTTAATACCGGCTTGATGCAATTCATCCACAAGTTCGTGCACACGTTCACGTTTGCGAACAAAAATAATGGATTTAGTGACATCGGGTTGTCTTAGTAAATGGCAAAGCAGGGCTGTTTTGTGTGCCAAATTATCTGCACGGTAGTAAAATTGCTGGATTTTTTTGCGTTCACGACGTGACGGTTCTGCATCAATCTCAACCGGGTCTTCCAATAAACGTTCAGCAAAATCACGAATGGCTTCCCCTTCCAGCGTCGCGGAGAATAGCATGGTCTGCTTGCGCCAACGGGTTTCACCCGCTATGGTTTCAATATCGTTAGCAAAACCCATATCCAGCATACGATCGGCTTCATCAAGGATCAGTGTTTCAACTGCCCGGCAATCAAAGTTTTCTTCCTTGATATATTGCAGCAGACGGCCTGTAGTGGCGACGACAATATCTTGATTTTCGCTGAAAATTTCTGCGTGATTCATATAGGCTACGCCGCCAGTAATGGTAGCGATATCCAAATTGGTATGCGCAGCGAATTCTTTTGCCTGATCTGCCACTTGCATAGCCAGTTCACGGGTAGGTGTCAGGATCAGAATGCGTGGTGGCCCAGATTTTTTGCGTGGAAAATCCAATAAATGTTGCATCGCTGGCAGCAGGTAAGTTGCGGTTTTACCAGTACCGGTAGGTGCTGATCCTAGTACATCACGCCCATCCATTGCTGCCGGAATAGCAGCGGCCTGAATTGCTGTTGGGCGGGAGTAACCTTTATCATTTAGGGCGTCAAGCAGGCGTTCATCAAGCTCGAGCTCAGAAAAATTTGTTGCAGTCATTATACACCTCTGTTTAGGTCGCCGATTATAAACAGGTTGGGCGTATTGTTCATCTATTAAAGTGGTTAGTTAAGGTAGATAGCTTTTACCGAAACATAATAACCTTTATCCTATGGCGAAATTTTTTTGTGCTAACTGATGTAGGTTATTAATTTGAAACAGAAACGACCTTTACGCCGGGACGGATTTACTTTCAAGCAATTTTTTGTTGGTCATGATCGGTGTGCGATGAAAGTCGGGACTGATGGCGTTTTATTGGGGGCATGGGTTCCGGTGAGTGGTAAAAAAGCGATTTTAGATATTGGTTGTGGCAGCGGACTCATTGCGTTGATGCTAGCACAGCGTACGGATGAAAATACTAAAATTGACGCCGTGGAGTTGGATACCGAGGCTGCATTGCAGGCACAAGATAATGCAGAACAATCTCCGTGGCGGAGAAAAATAGATGTTTATCCGCAGAATATTGGTGATTTTGCTAAACGGTATTCACAATGTTATGACTTAATTGTCAGTAATCCACCCTATTTTGAACCGGCTGTTGCTTGTCGAAATGAGGCAAGGGAACAGGCTCGTTATACAGGGTCGCTGACTCACCAGCGGTTATTACAATATGCAGAGACATTGATTACACCGGATGGCCTGTTTTGTGTGGTATTGCCATATGCCATTGGTGAGGAATTTGAAACAATGGCATGTCATCTGGGTTGGTTTTCCCATCATCGAGTCAACATCCGCGACAGGCAAGGCAAACCGTTGCATCGGGTGTTATTGGCATTTTCCCGTAAGGAAAAAACGGGTTTAATCAGTGAATTGACTATTCGTCAGCCAGACGGTGCATATACGCAAGAATTTCAGCAATTGGTGACGGATTTCTATCTCTATTATTGAACATAACCACGCCAGAGCGTGGTTATGTGGAGATTTTGCCAGCAAAAATCAGGGTGTCAGAATCGTTGGTTTTGATTCTGGCAGTAAATCGGGATAATCCAGTGTGAAATGCAGACCTCGGCTCTCTTTTCTTTCTAGCGCACAACGTACGATTAATTCAGCGATTTGCACCAGATTTCGTAATTCCAGCAGATTGTTGGAAATCCTGAAATTGGAATAATAATCGTGAATTTCCTGTTGCAGCATATTAATACGGCGCAGTGCTCGCTCTAAGCGTTTGGTTGTACGCACAATGCCGACGTAATCCCACATAAATAGACGTAATTCGTGCCAGTTGTGCTGAATGACGACCTGTTCATCTGAATTGTCAACCCGGCTTTCATCCCAGAAGGGGAGTTGCGGTACTTCTTCTATTGTTTCAATCTGTTGTTGGATATCCTCCGCAGCAGACCAGCCAGACACCAGGCATTCCAGCAGAGAGTTAGATGCCATACGATTTGCGCCGTGCAGACCCGTATAGCTGACTTCACCGATAGCATATAAGTTGTTGAGGTCAGTATGTCCCTGATGATCGACAACAATACCACCGCAGGTGTAATGCGCAGCAGGGACGATTGGAATCGGCTCTTTTGTTAGATCGAAACCCATTGTCAGTAATTTTTCATAAATCATTGGAAAATGCTGGATAATGAAATCCGCGGGTTTATGGCTGATATCTAGAAACATGCAGTCAGCACCAAGGCGTTTCATTTCATGGTCAATCGCTCGTGCTACGATATCGCGAGGGGCTAGTTCAGCACGTTCATCAAAATCAGGCATAAAGCGGCTGCCATCTGGGCGTTTTAGATATGCACCTTCACCTCGTAGGGCTTCTGTCAATAGGAAATTGCGCGCCTGTGGATGAAACAGGCAGGTCGGGTGAAACTGGTTAAATTCCAAATTAGCGATACGGCAGCCTGCACGCCATGCCATTGCAATGCCATCACCGGATGAGATATCGGGATTTGTGGTATATTGATAGACTTTAGCTGCGCCGCCTGTTGCCAGTACAACAACCTTAGCGCGATAAGTTTCCACCTGTTCTTGTTGGCGATTCCAGATATAAGCGCCGACGACTCGGTTATCACCACCTAACCGGGCTTTATTTGACGTAATTAAATCAACTGCATTGCAGCGCTCTCTCACCGTGATATTCGGATGAGACATCGCTTTATCAACCAGTGTCGTTTCTACTTCTTTGCCGGTTGTATCAGCATGATGCAAAATACGGCGATGGCTATGACCACCTTCACGGGTCAGATGATATTGTTTTTTTCCATCTTCGTTGGTTTCTGTATCAAACATAACACCTTGATCAACCAACCATTGCACGCAATGATGGGCATTTCTGGTGATAAATTCAACAGCGTTTTTATCGCAAAGTCCTGCTCCGGCGATCAGGGTATCTTCAACATGAGATGCGATACTGTCTGTTTTATCGAATACAGCGGCGATACCACCCTGTGCATAATAAGATGCACCTTCGCTAAGAATACTCTTACTTAATACAGTGACTTTATATTGTGAAGCGAGTCGTAAAGCCAGAGATAGGCCGGCGACACCGCTGCCTATAATAAGTATATCGCTGTAATGTTGAGAGAATAATGATTGCATAATTGATGATGTATGAATGAAGATGGGTAAAAATCATGTTAGCCTATCAGATATGATAAAGGCTATGATTGCAACAAAATGATAACAGAAATTGAACTTCGCAGAATTTTATTACTCAAAGTCATGCTTGCTCGGAAATAGGACATCATGGTTAGTTCAGTAAATATCAATGTGGAGCTTTGCTTCGGGAGATTTAACCTCGGATGAGCGAGCAGTTAACGGATCAAATGCTGGTCGAACGAGTGCAGAAAGGTGACCAACAGGCGTTTAACCTACTGGTAGTCAGATATCAGCATAAAGTGGCGAGCCTTGTATCCCGCTATATTCCGCAGGGTGATGTGCCTGACGTTGCTCAGGAGGCATTTATTAAAGCCTATCGGGCATTGGCTTCGTTTCGTGGCGATAGTGCTTTTTATACTTGGTTGTATCGTATTGCAGTCAACACTGCGAAGAATTATTTGGTTTCTCAAGGGCGCCGTCCTCCATCCAGTGATTTGGATGCCAGTGACGCAGAAAATTATGAAACTTCAAATGCACTAAAAGAAATTTCGAACCCTGAGAATTTAATGTTGTCAGAAGAATTAAGGCAGGTGGTTTTCCGAACCATTGAATCTCTTCCTGAAGATTTGCGAATGGCAATAACGCTAAGGGAATTAGATGGGTTAAGCTATGAGGAAATAGCTGCCATTATGGATTGTCCGGTAGGTACGGTTCGTTCCCGTATCTTCCGTGCAAGGGAAGCCATTGATGATAAAATTCAACCACTGATTTAAAATTAAAAATAGTGGAACAATACTGAAGGGTACTTTGGCATGCAAAGAGAAAAACTTTCCGCACTGATGGATGGCGAAACTCTTGATAGTGAAGTCGTTAGTATTTTGTCTAAAGATTCTGTTATGCAGAAACACTGGGAAAATTACCACTTGATCCGTGACACATTGCGCGGTGATGTGACGGAAGTATTGCATATGGATATTGCTAGCCGGGTTGCATTGGCACTTGAAAAAGAGCCAGTTCATT
The DNA here is from genome assembly GCF_020387775.1 of Photorhabdus antumapuensis. Lineage (NCBI taxonomy): Bacteria > Pseudomonadati > Pseudomonadota > Gammaproteobacteria > Enterobacterales > Morganellaceae > Photorhabdus > Photorhabdus antumapuensis. The sequence goes on along the minus strand of NZ_JAHZMK010000007.1, from coordinate 129,407 downwards.
CTAACCTTGGGGCTGTTCCTGAATCTCAGCCTCAACCAGAAACCTGGCAAAAAATGCCGTTCTGGCACAAGCTTCGCCCTTGGGTGAATCAAATGACTCAAGTGGGTGTTGCAGCCTGTGTTTCGCTAGCAGTACTGGTAGGTGTACAACAGTACAACAGTCATAGTGCTGAGGATCTTGAATATCAAGCTGATACGCCGGCATTTAACACCTTGCCAATGATGGGATCGGCTTCTCCGGTGAGTTTGGGAGTGCCTTCCGGTGATGATGTATTTGGCAATGATCAACGCATTCAAATGCAGGAGCGTAATAAACGTATTAACATCATGCTGCAACAATATGAACTCGATCGCCGTGTGCATTTTAAGCAAAATGATGAGCGGGGAATTTCACCACAGGTTGCTATTCCGGTTCCCGGAACGCAATCTTTAGGAACACAATAGCAGTAATGAAACATATTTGGTTCTCCGTCTGTTTGCTGGCGGGCAGCCTGTTTGCTCCTTTACAAGCCTCGGCGCAGCTTAGCAGCGCTGAGGTTTTGTTGCAGGCGATGGGTAATGCCACTCAGTCTCTAACTTACGAGCTTGCTTTTATTAATCTCAACCAGCAGGCTATTGTCTCAGTTCGTTATCGCCACGCCGTTATCGACGGTATTCCAATCGCTCAAATTATGCAGATGGATGGTTCTCGTAGGGAGATTGTCCAGCGTGGTAATGAGATCAGTTATTTTGAACCTGGATTGGATGCTTTCAGTCTTAGCGGTAATCATATTATTGATTATTTACCGGCCGTCATTTTTGCTGACTTCAATCAGTTGAAAAAATATTACAATTTCATTGATGTTGGTCGTACCCATATCGGTGATAGACCTTGTCGGGTTGTACGCATCACCTCCAAAGATGAAGTGCGTTATAATTATATCTTACTGATCGACGAAGAAACTCATTTACCATTACGTATTGATTTACTTGATCGTGATAGTGAAGCACTGGAACAATTTAGGGTTGTTTCTTCTACCATCGGTGGGGATATCAATGATGCAATGAGTGTGATTACTCGTTTGAATATGCCACCAATGCTGGTCATTTCACCGTCGGAGAAAGTTATATTCAATTGGAAAGTGGGTAAATTGCCGGCTGGTTTCATTGAGGTTTCGCGTAACCGTCGTAAATTGTCAAATAGTGGCACACTTGAATCTATGATGTTCAGTGATGGTTTATTTAGCTTTTCTGTGAATGTGACTAATGCTGATAAAACCGGTAAGTTGGAATATCCTCTTCGTCGTGGGCCCCGAACGATTTATAGTGCAATACGTGGCGCAAATGAGGTGACAATTATTGGTGAATTACCATTGGCGACTGCCAAGCGTATCGCCGCTGGTGTCGCATTTATAGGAGCTGACTGATGGTTAAAGAGTGGGCAACAGTAATTCACTGGCAACAGGGACGGGCATTATTACGTTATGGTTCCTCTTCTGGTTGTGGCAGTTGTCAGGCGCGAGCAACGTGTGGCTCTTACTTACTTAATAAATTAGGGTCTGATGGCATACATCAGCTTGAACTTGAGATTTTACAACCGTTGCAACCGGGGCAAAAAGTGGAAGTTGGGATCCCAGAAGGGAGCTTGTTGCGTTCGGCATTGCTGGTTTATCTGACTCCGCTTATTGGGCTATTCCTTGGTGGTGCACTTTTTCAGTTATGGGTGACCAATCAATTGTGGGTATTTTGTGGTGGTGTTTTAGGCGGCGCGTTAGGATTCTTCTTTGCCCGCGGAATTGCCACTTACTGGGATAATCGTCAGGAATATCAACCTGTCGTTTTACAAATCGGCTTGCCTCCTGATGCCATTCACATTCAGCATCGGGAATAAATCTGTTTTAATCATCCAAAGCATTTAATTTACTAACTCATACTTTAAAGCCGCAGGCATGACTAGGTTTTCGTAGATTTGGCATGTAGAATACAGCCTTTCAGGCCGGTGGCCGACCTAATAAACCGTCGCTTTATGTCCCTCTGTGTGTCCATTAGGCGAATGATTCAGAAATATCAAGGCAGAAAAATATTTATAATGAAGCAAATACGAAATTTCTCCATTATTGCTCACATTGACCACGGTAAGTCGACGTTATCTGACCGTATTATTCAAATTTGTGGTGGCTTAACAGATCGTGAGATGGCAGAGCAAGTGCTAGATTCAATGGATCTTGAGCGTGAGCGTGGTATCACCATTAAGGCCCAGAGTGTTACCTTGGATTACAAGGCGAATGATGGGCAACTCTATCAATTAAACTTTATCGATACGCCGGGGCACGTTGATTTCTCATATGAGGTTTCCCGTTCACTAGCTGCCTGTGAAGGGGCATTGCTGGTGGTTGATGCTGGACAGGGAGTGGAAGCCCAGACGTTGGCTAACTGTTATACCGCGTTGGATATGGATCTAGAAGTTGTTCCTGTTCTGAATAAAATCGATTTGCCGGCGGCAGAACCTGAGCGTGTAGCGGAAGAGATCGAAGATATTGTCGGTATTGATGCTACTGATGCAGTGCGCTGTTCAGCCAAAACGGGTGTTGGTGTACAAGATGTCATTGAGCGCTTGGTTAAAGAGATTTCCGCACCAGAAGGCGATCCTGATGCGCCATTACAGGCACTTATTATCGACTCATGGTTTGATAACTACCTTGGTGTTGTCTCTCTGGTTCGGATTAAAAACGGTACCCTGCGTAAGGGGGACAAAATCAAGGTGATGAGTACCGGTCAGGTGTATAACGCTGATCGTCTTGGGATTTTCACACCTAAGCGTGTTGACCGCGATGTACTGGGCTGTGGTGAAGTGGGTTGGCTAGTGTGTGCGATTAAAGACATTCTTGGTGCACCCGTGGGGGATACATTGACACTGGCCCGGCAGCCAGCGGAAAAACCACTCCCAGGCTTTAAGAAAATCAAGCCACAGGTTTATGCTGGGTTGTTTCCTATCAGCTCTGATGATTATGAGGGATTCCGTGATGCATTGGGTAAGTTAAGTCTGAATGACGCATCCTTGTTCTATGAACCGGAAAGCTCGACTGCACTGGGTTTTGGTTTCCGTTGTGGTTTCCTTGGCCTGCTACATATGGAGATCATTCAGGAACGTCTGGAACGTGAATATGATCTTGACCTCATTACCACTGCGCCAACGGTTGTGTATGAAGTGGAAACGACCAGCCACGATGTTCTCTATGTGGACAGCCCATCTAAGCTGCCACCACTGAATAATATTGAAGAGTTACGTGAGCCGATTGCCGAGTGTCATATGTTGTTGCCCCAGGAATATTTGGGGAATGTCATTACGTTGTGTATTGAAAAGCGCGGGGTGCAAACTAACATGGTTTACCACGGTAAACAGGTTGCATTGACTTACGAAATACCGATGGCAGAAGTGGTTTTGGATTTCTTCGATCGATTGAAATCTACCTCTCGCGGTTATGCTTCACTGGATTATAATTTCACTCGTTTCCAGTCATCTGATATGGTTCGTGTGGATGTATTGATTAACACTGAACGAGTTGATGCATTGGCGTTGATTACTCACCGTGGCAATGCACAGTACCGTGGCCGGGAACTGGTGGAGAAGATGAAAGAACTTATTCCTCGTCAGCAGTTCGATATCGCAATTCAGGCTGCGATTGGTAATCATATTATTGCTCGCTCAACAGTGAAGCAATTGCGTAAAAACGTCTTGGCGAAGTGTTATGGTGGTGACGTCAGCCGTAAGAAAAAGCTATTGCAGAAACAGAAAGAGGGTAAGAAACGGATGAAACAAGTGGGTAACGTTGAGTTACCACAGGAAGCTTTCTTAGCCATTCTTCATGTTGGTAAAGACCATTAATAAGCTTGTAAGGAGTCTAAATGGCTAACACTTTTGCCCTGATCCTAACGTTGGCAACGTTAGTCACCGGCATTATTTGGTGTATTGATCGTTTTAAATGGGCACCAGAGCGCAAGAAAAAACTTGCCAGATTGCAGGAGCTGACTGAAGGTACAATGGATCAGGAGCATCTGGCTGAGACTATTAACAAGCCAACATGGGTGGATACCTGTTCATCTATTTTTCCTGTGTTAGCCGTGGTTCTGATCCTGCGCTCTTTTGTTTATGAGCCTTTTCAGATCCCATCGGGTTCCATGATGCCGACTTTATTGATTGGTGATTTCATTCTGGTAGAGAAATATTCATACGGATTGAAAGACCCTATCACTCAAACAACATTGATTAAGACTGGCGAACCAAAGCGTGGTGATGTTGCTGTATTTAAATACCCGTTGGATCCAAGTCTTGACTATATCAAACGGGTGATTGGTTTACCCGGTGATAAAATTATTTATGATCCGGCAAAGAAAGAGTTGCGTATTTTTTCTAATTGCAGCAAAACAGGGAATTGTCAGGAAGAATTACCGGTTTCTTACGGTTCACTATTCCCAAGTGAGTGGACAATGCAGCAATATGGTGTCGATTCCAATGGTGAAAGTTTGAGAAAGGTAGGTGTTTTCCAAATCCCCGTTGAAGAAACGTTGCCACCTTACAGTATGCGGCAGGGTGAGCGGATTGAGAATTTGGACGCAGTGACCCATCATATTTTGGAGATTCCAGGTGTACTATCGGTACCTAATTTCCGTCAGCCTGGCTTGCCAGAGGGAATGTGGATTGTGCCCGAAGGTCACTATTTTATGATGGGCGATAACCGTGATAATAGCGCTGATAGCCGTGCATGGGGCTTTGTCCCTGAGAAAAATCTGGTCGGTCGCGCTTCAGCCATCTGGATGAGTTTTGAAAAACAGGAAGGGGAATGGCCTACCGGAGTTCGCTTCAGCCGTATTGGTGGAATTAATTAATATTTTTATATTAGCGAAGCATTAATTTTACTCGCAGTGTAGAATGTCCTTCCAAACTTAATGACTGGCTCCTACGAGGGGTCAGTGCAAACGCAACAGTTTTGTCGGGGGTTCCTGTAACAGGTCTGTTGCGTGTGCGTTTTTATTTGACGAATTCTGACCAATATTGGTAGCACATGAATCCCATCGTAATTAACAGATTGCAGCGTAAGCTGGGGTACACTTTTGAGCAGCATGATTTGCTGATACAAGCGTTAACTCATCGTAGTGCCAGCAGTAAACATAATGAGCGGCTGGAATTTCTTGGTGACTCAATCCTGAGTTTTGTTATTGCCAATGCGTTGTATCATCGTTTTCCTCGTGTTGATGAGGGGGATATGAGCCGCATGCGTGCCACATTGGTACGCGGTAATACGCTGGCTGAATTGGCAAGGGAATTTGAATTAGGTGAATGCCTTCGTTTGGGGCCGGGGGAACTGAAAAGCGGCGGCTACCGTCGTGAATCAATACTGGCTGATACCGTTGAAGCACTGATTGGTGCGATTTTCCTTGATAGCGATATTCAGACTATTGAAAGAATTATTCTGAGATGGTACGAAACCCGCCTGAATGAAATCAGCCCTGGCGACAAACAGAAAGATCCGAAAACCCGTTTACAGGAATATTTGCAAGGGCATCATCTGCCTCTGCCATCATATCTGGTTGTTATGGTTCGTGGTGAAGCTCACGATCAAGAATTTACTATTCACTGTCAAGTGAGCGGTATTGAACAGCCGGTTAAAGGAACAGGCTCCAGCCGTCGCAAAGCGGAACAGGCAGCGGCTGAGCAAGCATTAAAACAACTGGAGCTTGAATGAGCGAACAAGAAACCTATTGCGGATTTGTTGCAATAGTTGGACGGCCTAATGTGGGAAAATCCACGCTGTTAAATCAGCTTTTAGGCCAGAAAGTGTCCATCACTTCCCGTAAACCGCAGACGACCCGTCACCGTATTATGGGTATCCATACTGAAGGTGCTTATCAGACTATTTATGTGGATACGCCTGGATTACATATTGAAGAGAAACGGGCGATCAACCGGCTGATGAACCGAGCAGCCAGCAGTTCTATCGGTGATGTGGAATTGGTCATTTTTGTTGTTGAAGGGACTCATTGGACCCCGGATGACGAAATGGTAGTGAACAAGCTGCGTAATCTGCGTTGTCCGGTTTTGCTGGCTATTAATAAAGTGGATAACGTGGCCGATAAAACCAGCTTGTTGCCACATATTGGTTTTCTCAGTAACCAGATGAGTTTCCTTGATGTTGTCCCAATGAGCGCTGAAAAAGGCATGAATGTCGATACGATTGCTAAAATTGTGCGCAGATATATACCGAAAGCGACTCATCATTTTCCGGAAGATTATATTACGGACCGTTCTCAGCGTTTTATGGCGTCTGAAATTATCCGTGAAAAGCTTATGCGTTTTCTGGGTGATGAATTGCCCTATTCTGTCACGGTTGAAATTGAGCAGTTCGTAGTGAATGAACGGGGTGATTACAAGATCCACGGTTTAATTCTGGTTGAGCGTGAAGGTCAGAAGAAAATGGTTATTGGTAATAAAGGCAGTAAAATCAAAACCATTGGTATTGAAGCCCGTCAAGATATGGAAAGGTTGTTTGATGTAAAAATCCACTTGGAACTGTGGGTTAAAGTTAAAGCGGGTTGGGCTGATGATGAGCGAGCGTTACGTAGCTTGGGTTATGTCGATGATTTGAAATAAGGCATTATCTGTGGACGGCTGGCAACGTGTTTTTGTTCTTCATGGGCGTCCTTACAGTGAAACTAGTCTGTTACTGGATCTGTTTACTGAAAATGAAGGGCGGATTAGCGTGTTGGCAAAAGGTGCGCGCAGCCGTCGTTCCAATTTGAAAGGCTGCTTGCAGCCATTTACCCCGTTGCTGGTTCGTTGGAGTGGACGGGGGGCGGTTAAAACGCTGCGTGATGCAGATCCTATCTCTCTGGCCCTTCCTCTTACCGGCAGTGTGTTGTACAGCGGTTTATATATCAATGAATTGTTGTCAAGAGTGCTTGAACAGGGGACGGCTTATCCCGCTTTATTCTTTGATTATCTCCAATGCTTGCAGGTTCTTGCTGCCAGTGAATATACACCGGAACATGCCTTACGTCGGTTTGAACTGGCGTTGCTGGCAAATCTTGGTTATGGCGTTGATTATCTGCATTGTGCGGGAAGTGGTGAACCTGTAGCCGACACGATGACCTACCGTTATAGAGAAGAAAAAGGATTTATCGCTAGCTTGGTTGTTGATCATTACAGTTTTACCGGGCGCGAATTAAAATCACTGGCAACGCGTGAATTCCCTGATTCTGTGACATTAAAGGCAGCAAAGCGTTTCACGCGTATTGCATTAAAACCTTATTTAGGTGGCAAGCCTCTAAAAAGTCGTGAATTATTTCGGCAGTTTGTACGTCAGAAGCCTGAAAAGAAAGAAAACTAATGAATTTGTTTCTCTTCAAGATGGAAAGTGTAAACTTGTCACATTCAATATGACTACAGGAGATAAATATGGCTGAAGTATTATTAGGCGTTAATATCGATCATATTGCGACAGTGCGCAATGCTCGTGGTACCAATTATCCTGATCCGGTTCAAGCGGCTTTTGTTGCGGAACAGGCGGGAGCAGATGGTATCACCATTCATTTGCGTGAAGATCGCCGTCATATTACCGATCGGGATGTAGAACTGTTGAAAAAAACTATCCAGACTCGGATGAACCTTGAAATGGCCGTGACGGATGAAATGGTGGATATTGCCTGTCGTATTAAACCTGAATTTTGCTGTTTGGTACCTGAAAAACGTCAGGAAGTGACAACAGAAGGGGGCTTAGATGTTATTGGTCAGAAAGATAAAGTTGCTGCGGCGGTTAAGCGTCTATCTGATGCGGGTATTCTTGTCTCGTTATTTATTGATGCGGAACATCGACAAATTGATGCGGCTAATGAAGTTGGCGCACCTTTCATTGAGATTCATACTGGTGCTTATGCCGATGCAGAAAATGAAGTAGAACAGGAAAAAGAGTTTCATCGTATTAAAGCAGCCGCGACTTATGCAGCGAGTAAAGGTCTAACGGTTAATGCCGGTCATGGGCTGACATATCATAATGTACAACGTATTGCTGCTCTGCCAGAAATTTATGAATTGAATATTGGTCATGCCATTATTGGACGTGCGGTATTCAGTGGCTTGACTGCTGCTGTAGTAGATATGAAAACCCAAATGCGGAAAGCTCGCCGTTAATGGCTATTATTGGGTTAGGTACGGATATTGTTGAAATTGCCCGTATTGAAGGGGTTGTCGAGCGCTCAGGCGAGCGCTTGGCAAAACGCATTCTCAGTGAATTAGAATGGGAACAATATCAGCAACATGAAAAACCGGTTCGTTTTTTGGCTAAACGCTTTGCGGTAAAAGAAGCCGCAGCAAAGGCATTGGGAACCGGTATCCGTAATGGGCTGGCATTTAACCAATTTGAAGTGGTCAATGATGCACTGGGAAAACCGATTTTGCGGCTCTATGGTGCGGCCGCAGTGTTGGCTCAGCAATTGGGAGCGACCTCTTTGCATGTGACATTGGCCGATGAGCGCCGCTATGCCTGTGCGACTGTTATTCTTGAGCGTTAATTTCAGATTTTATCTGCGTGATGCAGTAGTACAAATTTATCCCACAATTGCTCTTCTGTTTCCTGTCGGTCTGGATCGGTAATAATGGTATTATTTATCGGACAGACTGATTGACAGGTTGGTACATCATAATGACCGATGCATTCAGTGCAACGCTCAGAATTGATTTCATAAATCTCATCTCCCATCGATATCGCCTGATTGGGGCATTCGGGTTCGCACATATCACAATTGATACAGCTTTTTTTGATTAATAACGACATTTTAATAACTTAGTTTATTTTTCATTTTATACCAGTGTGTTATCGTCAGTTTTAATTTCTTACTCTGACACACTTATTGTATTTTTATACGGCATAAATTACATTGAAAAACCAAGTCTGGCAACAAAAAACCATAATATATGAAATTTTTTCGATCTTAGAAAACGCTTATGTGTGAACTTTATTATTCAGTTAGCTATATAGGAAATATGTCAAGGACGTGTAAAACTTCCAATATTATGTAGTTAATAGATCTTGAGAGAAAATAGCTTGAATAGTAACAGAATATTTACAACCTATACCCAATAGATTTCAATTTGCAGCGCGGCGGCAAGTGAACGCATCCCCAGGAGCATAGATAACTATGTGACTGGGGTAAGTGAAAGCAGCCAACAAAGCAGCAACTTGAAAGATGAAGGATATATAGTATTAGAATAAATAAAATGATAAAGACCGGGTATTACTTTAATCCCGGTCTTTTTGTTAATTACGATAATGGCGCAATTGACCAATCAAATTCCGATGCTTTATCAAGATAATTCTAAAGTTTGAGATAGATAACAACTATGAGTGTTGAAAGTTAGTTATCTGATACCCCTACTACAAATATGCGTACAGGTGGAAAGGTTGTATTGCGAGACTGCCAATGTGATACTATTACTAGATTTTCTTTATTGATTTTTAATATATCAGCTCCTTCAGTATAGTTACCGCCACTGATATATCCACCCATACTTGAAAGTATAGCATGAGGTTCATAAGAGTATGCAATTGGGTATGTGATAGTGAATTTCCCCTGGTTAGTTAAATGTGGAGCCTTTGCATATACAGATTGGAATAAAAGATATTTTCTCTTTAATCCACTAAAAAATGGAATTTTAAAGGTCATGAAATTATTCCCTTGTGTAAACAAAGGAGTACCTGCCAATAATAATTCCAATAAACCGAGATTTTTCACAAACTCATTTTTATTGGGAATGTCTGCACCATTTTGGTTTTTGGCCAATTTGCCGTTAGTATTATCATTTATATCGGAAACAAGTTTCTGAGTTGCGGCCAGTGTATTACTATTGCCAATGATATCTGTGAGTTGAACAATACCTTTTTGTGTTAATGAGGCATCAGGAATTTTTGTTGTGATTTTTTTCTCTAACGCTTTATTTAATTGTGCAGTGAGTTTGGTGATATTACCATCATCCAAAATATCACTGCCAGATTCTGTCGCAATAAAATCAGCTACAACAGATGATATTGTGGAAGATTGGCGTAATGCTTTATTTAATATATGAGTAGTAATACTTTCTGGGGGAAAACCAGTTTGTAAATTCTCACTTTCTTCGTATCTTTCTTGACTCACTACATTAGCATTATTTCTAATAGAAAACGCTTTAAAATCATTCTTTTTACTCATGTATTTTTCTCCGATTAAGTACTGAATTTTACAAGCAATATAGTGATTTTTTATAAAAATAACTTCTCCCCATTCACGCCAGCTATAGTTTAGTTAGAAAAAAGAATAATGGAATATTCTTATAGCTTATAGGATTAATTATTTTTCATATATTTTAGTAATAAATAATTTCCATGTTGAAAGGTTTGTTCTGAAAAATAAATTTCAATTATGGATAAGGTCACTAATATTGCATGAGCTAACAAATATTGGCGGAGGATAGCTTGTATGATGACAGAATATTTATCGCTGTAGTATTGGCGATAATACAATGATTAAGACCGGGCCCTGCCTGAATCCCGGTCTTTTTATTAATTACGATAATGGCGAAATTGGCCAGTCAATTTCTGGGGCTGTTGACGTATCAACCCGATTAAGCATTACGCGGTATTTTTTCCACTCTTTAAGTAGTAGCGTTTCTTCGTCTGTTGCTATATTAAGCTCTTCTGCATCAGAAAGTGGGGTTATTTTTTCATTTGTAAGAGATATAAATTGCGCTCTTTGGGCTTCTGCTATAGATATCAATTCCTCTTTTGTTGGTGGTGGAATATCTTCCCAACAAGGAAAATTATCTTCGCCACAGGACAGTATTTTTCCTTCTGGCGGTATTCCCGAGAACTGATTAAATATGTCATCAGTGACAGATATAGGGTCATTTGGCCATGAGCCTGCTTGAATATAATCCTGCTGTAATGATATTGGGTAAAATGCTTTATTTAATGCACTGAATACATAGTTTTTATTGTTCATAATTTTCTACCAATTTTAATTAAATAATAAAATAATTTTTTTAATTAATATCCTATTGCCATAAAAAATGTAAAAGTAGTGAGTTTATGGTAATTAAGATTTTTATAACACCGAAATTGATTCTTATTTTCTATCGTTGCTGAGAATATACCTGCTGCTTGAGGGTCATTGCCACGATGCGTTAGCGTGATGCTAACGCATTCATTTGGAAACGGTATTGGAAAGTTATTTAAATACCCAGATTGAGGGCTGCTATGGTTATAAACTTGTGCTAATCCCCACATTATAATTAAACCCGAAGGCAATTTTTGCCAGCCATTCTTAACCAAGTTTGCGGTGAAAAACGACATATCTGGAATCTGATTAATTCCATTGCCTACTTTCAAGTTTACAGCTTTATCTAAACCTAAGTTTTTCACAAACTCATCTTTATTAGGAATATCTGCGCCGTTTTGCGTTTTTTCCAGTCTGTTATTGACATTATTATTGATATCGGAGACGAGCTTCTGTGTTGCTGCCAGTGTATTACTATTGCCAATGATATCTGTGAGTTGAACAACACCTTTTTGTGTTAATGAGGCATCGGGAATTTTTCTTGTAATTTTTTGTTCTAGCGCTTTATTTAATTGTGCAGTGAGTTTGGCTATATTACCATCATCCAAAACATCACTGCCAGATTCTGCTGAAATAAAATCAGCTACAACAGATGATATTGTTGATGACTGACGTAATGCCTTATTTAATACATGAGTGGTAAGACCTATTGGCGGAAATCCAGTCTGTAATTCTGGAAGATCTTCATATAAATTTTGAGCCACCACATTAGCACAGTCTCTAACAGAAAACGCTTTGAAATCATTCTTGAGATTCATATATATTTCCCTAAAGTTCTATAGGTCATTTTTTAAATTATTGTAAGGATAATTTCCTATCGCTCATAGTCTAGAGATAAAAGATAATAATTAAATATTTTTATAGCTTATGGGATTAATTATTTTTCATATATTTTAGTGATAAATAATTTCCATGCTGAAATGTTTATTCTGGAAAGTGAATTCCAATGACATATAATTCACTAATATCGCATGAGCTGAAAAATCTTGGCGTAAAATAGCTTATATGATGACAGAATGTTTACCGCTGTAATATTAGCAATAATAAAATGATTAAGACCGGGTTCTGCCTGAATCCCGGTCTGTTTGTTAATTACGATAATGGCGTAATTGGCCAGTCAATTTCTGGTGCGTTTGACGTATCAATCCGGTTAAGCATGACTCGGTATTTTTTCCATTCTCTGAGTAATAGCATTTCTTCATCTGTTGCTATATCAAGTTCAACAGCATCAGCAAGCGGCGTTGTTTTTTCATTTGCCAGAGATATAAATTGCGCTCTTTGGGCTTCTGCAATAGCTATCAATTCCTCTTTTGTCGGTGGTGGAATATCTTCCCAACAAGGAAGATTATCTTCTCCAGAGGACAGTATTTTTCCTTCTGGCGGTATTCCTGAAAACTTATGGAATATATCATCAGTTACAGATATGGGATCGTTTGGCCATGAGTCTGCTTCAATGTAATCCTGCTGTAATGATAGCGGATAAAATGCTTTATTTAATGCGCTAAATACGTAGTTTTTCTCGTTCATATTAATACCCTATTGCCCTATAAAATGCTGCTACAGGAATTTGTAAATATGGAATACTGCTAAAACATTGGAATTGGGAATTATTGACCGTCATTATTGAAAATGTGCCAGCATGTTGAGGGGCGTTACCAACGTGAGTTAACGTGACGTTGAGACATTTATTAGGAAAGGGAATTGGAAAGTTATTTAAAGTACCTGGTTCGGCATAAGCATTGCCTTTAACTGATGCTATTCCCCACATTTCAATTAAACCCGAAGGTAATTTTTGCCATCCGACCTGATTCAGGCTAGAGGTGAAAAACGACATATTAGGTACCTGATTTTCACCATTCCCTATCGTTATATTTGTTGTATTTGTTGTATTTGTTGTATCTGATAAACCAAGGTTCTTTATAAACTCAGCTTTATTAGGAATGTCTGCGCCGTTTTGGTTTTTTGCCAGAGCATTATTATTTACATCAGAAACAAGCTTCTGAGTTGCAGCGAGTGTATTACTGTCTCCTATTTGGTCTGTGAGCTGAATAATTCCTTTTTCTGTTAATGAGGCATCGCGAATTTCTGTTGTGTTTTTTTGTTCTAAGGCTTTCTTGAATTGGGTGGTGAGTTTGTCTATATCCCCATTATCCAGAACATCTTCGCCAGATTGTGTTGCGATAAAATTAGCGACGACAGTGGATATGGTTGACGACTGACGTAATGCCTTATTTAATAGTTCAGAGGTAATATCTCCTGTTGGAAACCCAGTTTGCAATTTTTGCTCTTTCTCATATGCTTCTTGCTTCACTATATTTGCATTGTCACTAACAGAAAAAGCCTTAAAATCATTCTTTTGACTCATATATTTTTCTCCAATTAAGTACTGCATTTTATAAACAATATAGTGAATTTTTATAAAAATAATTTCTCCCTATTCACGCCAGCTATAGTTTAGTTAGAAAAAAGAATAATGGAATATTCTTATAGCTTATAGGGTTAACTATTTTTATATAATTGGTGGTAATGAATATGTTAATGATTTGTAATCTGAAATGTTTGCATTTGATATTTGAAAATGATTTTTATTAATTCCATTTGTGGTCTGAGAAGGTTGGGTGATTGCTATTATTTAAGTCTATTTGTTCTAATTATTTGTAGTGGGTATGTATAATCTTGCTCAATAATATGAATTTCATTGCTGATATGAAGCTATCAATGTTGGGTTATATTTTTATTAATAAAGTCTCATTTATTCCCTGGGGGAATTATATGGTATAACTGAATTGGTTTAATATTTTAATGATTATCGATGTTGAATGGCTACAAAATACCAAAATTAATAAAATGATTAAGGCCGGGGATTATTATAACCCCGGTCTTTTGGTTAATTACGATAATGGCGAGATCGGCCAATCAATTTCTGGGGCTTTTGACGTATCAACCCGGTTAAGCATCACTCGGTATTTTTTCCATTCTTTGAGTAATAGCATTTCTTCGTCTGTTGCTATATTAAGTTCTTCTGCATCAGAAAGCGGCGTTATTTTTTCATTTGCAAGAGATATAAATTGTGCTCTTTGGGCTTCTGCTATCGATATCAATTCCTCTTTTGTTGGAGGTGGAATATCTTCCCAACAAGGAAGACTATCTTCGCCAGAGGACAATATTTTTCCTTCTGGCGGTACTCCTGAAAATTGATGGAATATATCATCAGTTACAGATATGGGGTCGTTTGGCCATGAGCCTGCTTGAATATAATCTTGTTGTAATGATAGCGGATAAAATGCTTTATTTAATGCACTGAATACATAGTTTTTATTGTTCATGATTTTTTTGCCAATTTTAGTTAAATAATTATCATGGTAAATTAATTGTTTTTAATTAATATCCTATTGCTATAAAAGCTGTCTGAACAGCGGGAGTATAACCAGTATTACTTCTATAACACCGAAATTGACTCTGATTTTCTACTTTTGCTCCAAATATTCCTGCTGCGCCAGGGTCCCAGCCAGTGTGAGTTAATGTGATACTAAAACATTTATTTGGAAATGGTATTGGAAAGTTATTAAGATATCCGCTATTAGGTTGTCCACTTCCACCGAAAGCAACTAGTGCTATTCCCCACATTATAATTAGACCCGAAGGTAACTTTTGCCAACCATTCTGAACTAAGTTTGCGCTAAAAGACGACATATCTGGAATCTGATTAACTCCAGTTCCTACTTGCCGTTTTGCGGCTTCATTTAAACCTAAATTTTTCACAAACGCGTTTTTATCAGGAATATCTGCGCCGTTTTGCGCTTTTTCTAGTCTTTTATTAGCGTTATCATTTATATTGGAAACAAGTTTTTGAGTGACCGCCAATGTATTACTATTGCCAACCACATCTGTAAGCTGAACAATACCTTTCTGTGTTAATGAGGCATCAGGAATTTTTTTTGTAATTTTTTGTTCTAAGGCTTTATTTAATTGTGCAGTAAGTTTGACTGTATCACCATCATCCAAAACATCACTGCCAGATTCTGTCGCAATAAAATCAGCTACAACAGAGGCTATTGTGGACGACTGGCGTAATGCTTTATTTAATATATGAGTGGTAATATTTTCTGGAGGAAACCCAGTTTGTAAATTCTGACTTTCTTCATATATTTCTTGACTTACTACATTAGCATTATTGCTAGTAGAAAAAGCTTTGAAATCATTTTTTAGGCTCATTTGTTTTCCTTGAATAAAATTATAATTAACATATTGAATTATAGTGCAGATAATTTATTTGATTGATTTCAATTATAGTCTGGCCCAAAAAAAGTATAGTAACATTATAACTTAAATGATTAATTCTTTATGTGTGGCTGATGGCAATAAATCGTTTAATATCTTGTAATCGAAAGCATATTTAAGATGTTTATATTTTACACCTGAAAATTATTTCATCTTATTTCTTTCTGGAAAATTTTTAGTGATTTTTACAGGTTTTATTAAGATATATATTGCCAAAATGGTAGGTACAAAAATCCTGTTATTTTGTCTATTGGCTGGATTATTATATTTTTTTATGTTTGTTCGATAAATATAGGTAAATGTCTTTATCAAATAGGAGAATGAATTATCCCCTAAAAAATAGAATGGGAAAAGGGCTGCCATGCAGCCCATAATTCTAATCAGTAATATAAATTTCTATGATGTCAGGGCAATCCTCTTTATTTACTATAGATAACCTCAGTCCTCCATCTGACGAATGCACAACAAGCCATCCTTTTGATCCATATCCAGTACCAACCAAAATATTATCGATCGGAGGCATTTGTAAAGGTAAAAATATACCTGGACTAACAGTACGTAAATATATACATCTTCCTCGTATGTCCTGACTCAGTAATATACTACTTCCGCTGTCTCCACCGGCTCCTATTTTTTGCCATCCCTGATTAGGGCCTTTCTTTTGATATCGTTTGTCAGATTCCGAACGTGAATACGCTCCGACATCTCCGGCTTCCAGATTGATGTCTTCAATCAGCATTTTGCCGTTAATTTTCCTGTTATTAGGAACCGCATTTTTCGCCAATGCTACGGTTTCTGATAAGCCAAGTTCGTTGACAGTAGGTTTGTTTTTTGTTGTATAAATGCTAGTCCAATCTTCTTCAAATCCATAATTATCACGAGCCGAGCGATAAGCAATACCCCCGTTTTTGTAATGCACTTTCAACTGAAAAGCCGGACAACTCCCAACTCCATTATAGAAGTGTACAACATGATCACTAAATTTCGGACTCAGTAAGTCATATGATCCTGAATCTACATTCCAAGGGACCTGATTATCAACAGAATATTTTCCTGTTAATCCGAGCCTAAATGCCCCCACATCACCAGCCGCTAAATTGATATCTCCAGTCAGCGCCTTGCCATTAATTTTCCTACTATTCGGTACAGCATTTTTCGCCAAATTGACGGTTTCCAACAAATCGAGATTTTTCACAAACTCATTTTTATTGGGAATATCTGCCCCATTTTGGTTTTTGGCTAATCTATTGTTAGCATTGTCATTTACATCAGAAATAAGCTTCTGAGTTGCAGCGAGTGAATTACTATTACCAACCACATCTGTAAGCTGAACAATACCTTTCTGTGTTAATGAGGCATCGGGAACCTTTGGTGTCATTTTCTGTTCCAGTGCCTTATTTAATTGAGCGGTGAGTTTCTCTATATTTCCATCATCCAGAACATCATTGCCAGATTGTGTCGCGATAAAATTAGCGACTACAGAGGATATCGTGGATGATTGACGTAATGCCTTATTTAATATATTAGTGGTAATACCATCGGGTGCAAACCCAGTCTTCAAATTATGACTTTCTTCATATTTTTCTTGGCTCACTACATTAGCATTATTACTAATAGAAAAAGCCTTAAAATCATTCTTTGGACTCATATTATACTCCTTAAACTTTATAAATAACATATTGGATTGTTGTGAAAATAATTCCTTATTTAATGCGCTGAATATATGGTTTTTGTTGTTCATGGTTTTTTGCTGATTTTAATTAAATAATTATAACAATTTGATTTTTATTAAATTAATATCCTATCGCTCTAAAATATGCGCCAACAGGCGTAACATGATTAGTAAGACTTCTATAGCATCGGAATTGAGTCCGATCTACTACATGTACTGAACATATTCCGGAGTCTTGGGGGTTATAACCACCGTTAGCTAACACAATATTTAAACATGCGTTTGGAAAGGGTATTGGAAAATTATTTAAATATCCGGCCTCCATAGAACCATAGCCGTTAACTAGTACAAACCCCCACATTTCAATTAAACCCGAAGGTAATTTTTGCCAGCCGCTATAATTCAGATTTGCATTGAAAAATGACATATCTGGAACCTGATTAACGCCAACGCCTATTTCTCGTTTTGCAGCTTCATTTAAACCTAAGTTTTTCACAAATGTATTTTTATCAGGAATATCTGCGCCGTTTTGTGCTTTTTCCAATGCGGAGTTAGAAATTTTAGTTATAATTTTTTGTTCTAATGATCTATTTAACTGGGCGATTAGTTTAACAATATCCCCATCATCCAGAACATCATCGCCAGATTGTGTCGCGATAAAATCAGCCACGGCAGAGGTTATTGTTGACGATTGACGTAATGCTTTATTTAGCACGTGAGTAGTAATATCTTCTGGTGGAAATCCAGTTTGTAAATTCTGGCTTTTTTCATATTCTTTTTGACTCACCACGTTGGCATTGTTATTAATAGAAAAAGCTTTAAAATCATTCTTGGGACTCATATACACTTTCCTTAAATAAAATAATGTTCTGTTATAATTAACATGTTAAGTTATAGTATAAGTAATTTATCGAGATTGATTCTAATTATAGTCTACTCCAAAAAGAGGAGCGTAAGATTATATTATAACTTAAACGATTGATTATTTCTGTATGACTGGTGATAATAAATCATTTAACATATTGTTATCGAAAGTATATTCAAGATGTTTATATTTCACGTATGGAAATTATTTTATCTTATTTCTTTTGGGAAATTTTAAATTATTTCCAAAAGTTTTATTAAAATACATTGTGTCAAAGTGGTAACTACGAAAATACTATTGTTTTGTCTATTGATTAGATTATTATATTTGTTTTATACCCTATGGATTTCAAGATGTATCGCGGCGGCAAGGGAGCGAATCCCCGGGAGCATAGATAACTATGTGACCGGGGTGAGAGAGTGCAGCCAACAAAGAAGCAACTTGAAAGATGACGGGTAAAAATAAAAAAGGGCTGCTATGCAGCCCATAATTCTAATTAGAAATTATGTTTGACCGGATTAATACTGCCAAAGCATTGGAAATCGACCGGTCAAAAAAGTCATTATCATCACTGGAAAAAAGATCGGGGATAGAATAGTGCCCGGTCTTGATAATTTTATTATTCTGGTATTTGTGGCCACTCAATATCTAAAGACATTGAAGTATCAACACGGCTCAGTAATACCACATACTTCTTCCAGGCAAGCAATAATGCTTTCTCTGCGTCTGAGGCCATCTCAGTTTCAATGGCATATTGTAATAAAGTGATAGCTTCATTAGCCTGTTGACGAAGAATGACACGGTGTTGTTCTGCCTGTTTAATCTGGTTGGCTTTTTGAGCTTCAATATCCGTTACCCATTTTTCACCATCCCACTTATCAAAATCGGTGCTTGGTTGTTTGAATGTCAGTGTTTCTGGTAATTCACCCGGTTTAATGATTTCCTTCTGTTCCCCAGTTTGGGTGTTGTAAGCTATTCTCCCTCGATAGTCTGGTACCATTTGCCAGCCGGTTAAATCAGGTGAACGACAGGCGATATATCCCTCTTGGGCTTTAGGTGGTGCGTCTATGCAGGAATTGGCAGGAAGGCCGATACCAACGGGAAGGTACTCATCAGAACTGTTTAAATATTCCAGCGTAATCGCATCGTAATTAAACACAACGATACTTCCGGCACTGATGGCAATATTATTTTTATCCAGTACAGCCTTATTCATCATGCAATCCTCACAATGTAATTAAATGCCACATTTCGTGGACGTGTTTCTGTTCCCGTTGAAGCAGCAATCGCATTATCCATATAGCCGTAACCACCAGATCCCATGCCGATAGCGATGCCTATTCCGCGAGGATCAATGCCGTAGTTAATGTTTTGGTAGACACTATTGAGAATACGGCCCGCTGCACCTACCCCGTCGGTTCCGCCATTTGAGTTGGACCACATCCGGACAACCCTGTGACTATGTGGAGCAATATCTGCTAGTTGCCCGGATAATAGATATCGGCCAATATCCACCCCACGCCCATCATCCCAGCCCCGGATAAATTCACCCCGTAAATCGGGTAATCTGCCAGTAGGGTAAGCTTGCGCTAATTGTGGATATAAAGTTTGATCGAAGATCGCTCCATTGCATTTCACCCACCCATTTGGTGGTATGTCAGTCGGCCAAGGAAGTGGTATTCCTACCGGGATTTCTTCAAGTACCAACGTGCTCATTATGCTGCCCTCATCATATAGTTAAACGCTAGGTTATGTGGCTTTGATACCCCGATATCGGTCATCCGCCACTGGGATAAACTGCTGCTAATTTTGGATATAAAGTTTTATCGAAGATTGCTCCATTACATTTCACCCACTATTTGGTGTATGTTAGTCGGCCAAGGAGGTGGTACACCTACCGGAATTAACTTTTCCAGTTTTTCACAAGTACATTTTTATTAGGAATATCTGCAACATTTTGTGATTTTTTCAATGCGTAATTGGAAATTTTAGTTATGATTTTTTGTTCTAACTCTCTATTTAATTGAATGTTGAGTTTAACGATATCACTATCATTGAGAACACTATCACCAGATTGTGTCATGATAAGATTATCTACAACAGAGACTGTTGTTGACGATAGACGTAATACCTTATTTAATAAATGAGTGGGGACATTATCTGGTAGAAATCCAGAATACAAACTCAGGATTTTTTCGTATTTTTCTTGATTTACTACATTAGCATTATTGCTAGTAGAAAAATCCTTAAAATCATTTTTGGGACTCATATACTTTCCTCAAATTAGATTATGTATTTATAGACCATACCTTGAGTTGTTGTAAAGATAGTATCCGTTCATTTATAATTTAGTTCAGAAAAGGAATAATGGAATGATTTATAACTTAGGTTGTTAACTACTTATATGTAGTTGGTAGTAATAAATAGTCAATGTTTTATAATTGAAAATATACCAAAGCTATTAATGTCTTATTTCTGAAAATTATATACCCTATGGATTTCAAGATGCATCGCGACGGCAAGGGAGCGAATCCCCGGGAGCATAGATAACTATGTGACCGGGGTGAGCGAGTGCAGCCAACAAAGAGGCAACTTGAAAGATGGCGGCTATATATTACCACAACTATTAATCTCGAAGGTTTAATTAGAGATTATATTATAATTATGAAGATTTATTTATAAAAAGATGGGTGTTAGCTCTGGACAGCAACTGAAAGATTATTGTCGTCTGAACGATTGTGATCTCTCTGTACCAGAAAGACGTTTATATCCAGAAAGCAGAAGTTTTATTTATGATATATTTTTGTTTTTCTTTTGTTAATATTATGCTTTAAGGATTTATCTGTATTTTTATAAAAAAATCAGACTATTATTGTTAGATGATATTTTTGTAGATGAACTATTATTTTATTTTTCTTATTCATTTGACCATATTTATAGAGATATAAACTCATTATATCTTTGGGATTAATGCTTCTATTTTTCGGTATATTGTGTTGTCTTTGTGAATAAATTTATTCTTAAGGGAGAAATATGTTTAAAAAATTAGAACAAGTCATCTTTGATACCCGTGATAACAAAAGCATTTTCTCTCTTATTTCTTTGGTTATATACCCAATGGATTTCAAGATGTATCGCGACGGCAAGGGCGCGAATCCCCGGGCGCATAGATAACGATGTGACCGGGGTGAGTGCGTGCAGCCAACAAAGAGGCTGCTTGAAAGATAACGGGTATATTTAACCTAAACTTAATTAAGGGATTATTTATGGGGAAATCATCAAACCGTAGTGCGGAATTTTTCTTTACTGGGAAATATGATGATGATGATGATGGGAATAATATTGTTGCTATTGGATTGGGAGGGGAGATTTATGCCAAAAAAGGGAATGATAATATTACCGTTGGTGCGCTTGAGACAACAATCTATGCCACTTCTGGCGATAAGGCTGTAGAGGGTGCTGCCGGATATCTAAAAATAGTGGATATTGACAGTAATCTGAAGGTACATGGTGCCGCGGGTTATGTAAGTATTGATAAAAGCGGTAATGGCAATATTTCATTTGTTGGCGCGGCGGGTGGTGTTTCCATGGATCACCGAGGGAGCAGCGGTAATCTAAATTTTTCTGGGGCTGCCGCTTATAATAACCTCAGTCGTAAAGGTCAATCCGGTAATGTGGAATTTAAAGGTATCGGTGGTTATAACGGATTATGGCACGAAACTAATCAGGGGGATTTAAACTTTAATGCCGCAGGGGCGGGTAATAAAATTGACCGTACCTGGCATGACCGTTATGAAGGAAGCAAGGGAAATGTGATATTTGTTGGTGGAGGGGCAGCAAATAGCATCAGTTCGCGGGTGGAAAGCGGTAATATTACGCTCACTGGTGCTGGGGTTGATAACCACATTATTCGTAAAGGGAGAGAAGGCAATATTATCTTTCAGGGTGTCGGAGCATCAAATCGCATTGAACGTTTGCGAGATAGTAAAGATAAATATGAACAGACTCGCGGTAATATCGATTTTGAAGGTGCCGGTGGTTATAACAAAGTTTATTCTGATATAGCTCATGGTAATATCCGTTTCTCCGGTTCCGGTGGTTACAATGAAATATCAAGAATAGGTGAGGATAGCGATTCGTATAATAAAGCTTTGGGATACGCTAGCGCGGAGAAAATTGTATTAATAACGGCGAAGATGGGATCCCAGAAGCCTCAGCAAGTGACTGCTATTAAATCAACGACTGAGTCTAATACTTATCTCTTTGCATTTGCTGACGGAAAATATACTAAGATCAGCAAAGTTCAGCTAAAAAATGATCCTAAAACCAATAAATTGAGTTATTACGCCACTTCATGGCGTAAAAATGGTAATCAACTCAAAAATCTTGCTACGGAAAATATCTCTTTAGAGAATGGATATGATGATATAAGCAATGATGGTGATTATCGTCTTTCCAATTTAATCTTTGAACATCATCAACCCGTTACTATTCAGCATACTGTTGAAGAAGATTTGCGAGAAAATCAGTGGGTGACTTATGCCAGCGGAACCACGGCTAAAGCAGAAGATATCAAGCTGATTGATGCAAAAATGCATGGGCGTTCAATCCATTCTAATGGTTCGGTATTGGATGTTTCGGCGGTGAAATCGAATCGTCGATCAAATGCTTATGTCTATGCTAAATATGTCGAGTCATATACCAAAGTGGTTGTGGTGGAATTGAAGAATGATGATAAAACCGGCGAGCTGAAATATTATGCCAGTGCCTGGTATAAAGCGGGCGACCATACCCGAGATTTAGCCAATGAAGATTTTTCACGTGCAAATGGTTATAGCCCGATGGAGGCGGGAGGATATTCACTCACTAACCTTAAATATCAAGTCGATACTGTACGTCGTGTCTCTGAGCATTTAGAACATATTGAAGAAGATAGTCTTCAGGAATGGGTGAAATCATCTTCGAATATCGGTGATAGCTCCGGTGATGTTAATTTTAGCGGTATGGGTGGCGGAAACGTCATTAAATCCAGTGTAATAAATGGCAATGTTAATTTTGAAGGTGATGGGATTGCTAACGTCATTCTTCATAGTTCGAGATCCGGTAATACACATTTTAAAGGCGCAGGTGCTGCCAATATCATCGAAAAAAGTGGCATAGATGGCAATCTGACATTCCGTGGTGCAGGTTTGGCGAATGTCCTTGTTCACCAAAGCCGGAATGGGGAAATGGATGTTTACGCCGGTGGTGCGGCAAACGTTCTGGTACGTGTCGGTGATGGACTGTATCTGGCTCACCTTCTGGCGATTGGCAATATCTCAATCCACCAAGGTAATGGCGACAGCCGGGTCATCATGTTTGGGGGGTATAACACCCATACCCAAATAGGTAATGGCAGCGCGAATTGGTTAGGTGTCGGCGGTTTTAATGTGATGACCCAAAAAGGTAAAGGAAGTATTTCTTCGGTACTTTTGGGTGGTGCTAATGTGTTGACCAAGCTTGGCGGAGATAATCTGGTTTCCGGCATGCTCGGGGGAGCCAACATTATCACGCATATTTTGGGTGATAATGAAATATCAGACACCACAGCAATTGCGCTGGGCGGTGCCAATATCCTGACCAAAAAGGGAAGAGGTGATGCTGTTGCGCTGATGGGCGGTGGCGCAAATGTTCTGACTCACATTGGTCATGGAAGCACGACGGGGGTGATGTTGGGTGGTGCCAATATCCTGACCAAAGTAGGCAACGGTGATACTACCGGCATTATGCTTGGGATTGGTAATGTGCTGACTCATGTTGGTGACTATCAGACACTGGGTGTCATGGGAGCAGCAGGTAACATCTTTACTAAAGTGGGAGATGGAACCGCAATTGCGGCCATGATTGGTGCTGGCAATATCTTTACCCATGTTGGCAAGGGTGATGCATGGGCGTTGATGGGTGGTCTGGGCAATATCTTTACCAAAGTAGGGGATGGTAAGGCGTTGGCACTGATGATAGCCGCTGGCAATGTGTTTACTCACGTTGGGAATGGGATGAGCGTTGCCTTGATGTTGGCTAAAGGCAATATCGCTACCAAAGTGGGTAATGGTACGACTTTGGCAGCAATGATCGGTGAGGCCAATGTGATGACCCATGTCGGTAATGGCTCAACCTTTGCCGCGATGATCGGGCAGGGCAATATCCTGACGAAAGCGGGCAATGATTTGGCGCTCGGTTTGATGGTGGGTGAAGCTAATATCTATTCGCATGTAGGTGATGGCACCAGCATTGGCTTGTTTGCCGGTAAGTTAAACGTGATGACCAAAGTGGGTGATGGGACAACGCTGGCGGCAATGTTTGGTCAGGCTAATATCATGACCCATTCTGGCGACGGTTTAACCGGGGTGTTGGCACTGGGTAAAGCCAATATTGTCACCAAAGTGGGTAAGGGTTTTATGGGGGTTGTGGCCGCGGCCGAGGCTAACGTTGTGACTCATATGGGAGCATCAACGACGGCTGCCGTGCTATTAGGTAAAGGCAATATCCTGACGAAAGTGGGCAACGGGACCACAGTCGGCTTACTTATTTCCGATGTGGGTAACATCATGACCCATGTTGGTGATGGCACAACCGTGGGTTTCGCTAAAGGTAAAGCCAATATCATCACTAAAGTGGGGGAAGGTACAGGGATTAACGCCGTCTGGGGTGAGGCTAATATCCTGACTCATGTTGGTAATGGCGATCGTTACAATTTCGCGAAAGGTAAAGCGAATATCATTACCAAAGTGGGCGGAATGCGAGAAGTCACGGTAGTTCAGGGCGATGTTAACATTATCACCCATGTTGGTAACGGTGATGATTATACGGGAGCTTGGGGCAAAGCTAATGTCATTACTAAGGTAGGCGATGGGAATAATGTAGTACTTGCCAAAGCTGATGCCAACATTGTGACTCAGGTCGGGAACGGTGACAGCTTTAATGCCTTGTGGAGTAAAGGCAATATCGTCACCAAAGTCGGTGATGGTATGCAGGTTACTGCGGCAAAGGGTAAAGCCAATATCACCACTACGGTAGGGAATGGTTTAAGCGTCACTGCGACACATGGCGACTTGAATGTGAATACCAAAGTAGGTGACGGAGTTTCGGTCAACGCGGTGTGGGGTGAATATAACGTCAATACCAAAGTTGGAAATGGTCTCAATGTTGCGATCATGAAAGGCAAAGGTAATGCCAATATTCATATTGGCGATGGCCTGGGAATCAATGCCTCTTATGCCCGCAATAATGTGGCGATTAAGGTGGGTAATGGTGATTTCTACAGTCTTTCTATTGCAGAGAGCAACACACAAAGTAGTCATCTCTCTTCTCTGTTTGAGAATATTAAACAAACTGTGTTCAATGTAGAGGGAAGCCAGGCGATTAATTATCTGATTCGTGGTGATGAGGCAAATACTTCTGGCGTCAATAAAGGTAGAGGGGCGATTAACTTAACCGAAGTTTCCGCCATTGATGGTTTCCAGATGGATAAAATTGATGAAGTGAGTTCGGATCTGGCGAACAACTTGAGTGGTGCAATAACCCCGGTAGAAACGCCTGATATTAAAGTTATTCAGAATGACTTGCAGATTGGAGATAATGTTGGTTCAGCTCAGGATCAGGCATCACCACACGCTGATGCGGTTGTCAGACATGCGAAGCAGAATAAAGCCGCGCAAAATGCGTTAAGCGATAAAGAAAAAGCGGAGATAAATCATCAGCGTCTGCAACAAGAGAAAGATAAACAGCTTAAAACGATTTCAAAATCACAAGGCCAACTAGAATCAACCAATCAGGCTGCGCTGAATACCAATGGTCAAGTGCAGCGTGATGCAATAAGTGAAGAGTCTAGGGGAGTCACGGAAGAACTATTCTCCCTGACTCAAGGTATGGGTGCGCTTAATAACTATGGAAATTATGATGGTAAATCAGGTGATGAGTGGCGTAATCGGTTTGCTGGTGGATATCTGGATAATATCCAGAATAAATTAAATGATGTCAAACTTACTGCACAGAAAAAATTAGCTGATGCACAGCAGCACTTTATTGATAAACGAGAAACAGTAATAACAGCCATTAAGAAATCAGAAGTAGGTTTCACGAAAAGCGCTGAGAATCTAGATAGTGCAGACGACGATATTGCAGACGCTGAGAAAAAAGCGGAGCAGAGAAAAGAAGAGGCATTATTACAGAAACAACGAGCCGATAAAGCGGTGAGTGACGCCAATACCGCGTATGACAAAGCGAAACAGCGTGGTGAAAGTGATAGTACAGCGGCGGAAAATAAAACGACACAGGCGCAGAAGAATGCAAAAAGCGTGAAACAGGCTGATAATGCTAAACCGGATCGCACTGGGGCAGCAGGCAGCGGTTTGTCTGGAAACGCTTATACACCGATTGAGGTGGAGAAATCGAAGAGTCATATCGATCCTGCATCAAAAGCTGAACCTGACGGTTGGTTCAGTGAAGATCTGGCACTAACAGTAGAAGATTTGGCTGCTTTGAATAATGCGCAACAAGCAGTCAATCGGTTACAGCTTAATAAAGGGATGCGCTCAGAAAATACCGGTGCTTCGATCATGTCAATGTTTACCGAAACATCATCCGATGGCGCGGTGAAATCAACTTTAAATAAATCCAGAGAATTAATCAGAAAAGCGCCGACGATTTCAGGTATTGATCTGCAAGGATTAGGGGGAAATAACCCTAGATCTCGTTCTTCTGTACTTAAAAAACTAGAACTTATCTTACTGAAGAAGGATGACAAGCGGTTTATTGATTCGACTAAAAGACGTCATATCGATTTGCCTAATAAGGCGCTGGTGGCCGTGCGTGAGGCTTTTAACCGTACCGTTGAGCAGCCCGATGAACAGCATGTATTGCAGCTTGAACAAGCACTGGCGCATTGGCAGCAGCATGATCCCAAGGAATTCGCTCAACGTAGCAAACTGGTGAAAAGCTTACGTTTTGAGATGGGTGAGCTGGTTGCTCACATTCAGGCCCAGAGAGCTGAGTCAGCCGGGATTTTGGGTATCACTGTGCCCCCTGAGCAGGTTGCGCAGTTCGGACAGCAGGTATCGTTCGATGGGATTGGCCGTGTGGTGGGCCTGAAAGGCGATATTGCACAAAGCGAAATTAATCGTCTCACTGATTTGCAAATTAAGCCATTAACCCAGACTAACTCTGTAGCAGAGCGGGAAGCACCTAAGACCGAAAACGAAAGCCTTATCGTTTTCGTCAGCCGATTACAACAAGAAGCTATCCCAGCAGGTAAACCGCTGATTGAACGTGCCAGAAAACTTTGGCTTACCGGGCAAGTGACAAATGAAAAAACCAAAGAATTATTTAAGGATGCTGTTGCCCAGTTGCAAACATATCCTGAATTGCACACGCTGGCTCAACAGCTATTGACTGATGCCAACAGAGAGAAGGCTACTGGACAATATATTGATAACCTGTTTGGTCGCCATTTTGATTCTGAACTGGCTTATGAACTGGTGAAAACGGCTTCACCAGAGGCGAAAAATACCGCTGAACGAACAGGTAACTTCTTGGTGGAAGATTTTGAGCGGTGGATAGGTGATCTTTATCCTGAAGGCGAGAAACGTAACGGGGCAATTGATAAAAAGATGAAATCTTTTGCCGAGGCTATTGATAAGGATTTTCGCCCTTGGTTCAGTCGGGTGCCTGAGGTAACGACATTCTTGGACGATCCGACTTTTGCTAATTTCAAGACCATGATGACCAAGGTTGATGATGGTTTTTCTGTGATTAAGGTGCCGTTTCTGGCGGTAAAAATGGCGACCACATCGGGAATGGGGATGGATGTTGCTGACTGGAAGAGAAAAGGGGATTCTTTCTATCTGAACGTGATCACCAAAGCTCGTTCAACCAGTACTGAACTGACTGCCGGGACGAATGCGGAGGATGTTAAGTACAAAGTAAAAATTACGGAAAAGCAGACCAATGATTATGGCACGGCGTTGCCCTACCAACCTGCGAATAATAAACATGACGACTTTTTGTATGGTAGAAAGGTCGCGGCAGGCCGGATCTTGACTCCCGGACGGGAAACGGCATTTGAGAGTAATGCATTGGAGCGAGGCCAGTCTGTGGTAACTGGCGCGTCTGGCTCGACCAATATCATGGTTCACCTCAATGACTATATTGCCAGCAAGCAACCCGACTTCTCAACCGGGCAGAGCTATCTCAATACGCTGTCGTTTTTGGTATTTGATGGTGGTCACTCTGTCAACGAAAGTCTGGTGGTTTATCGGGCACTACAAGCAACTGATGAGATAAAACGTAAACAGATACTGAACAGCTACACGGCTAATTATCAGGATCTGGCGGATATTGCTGGGGAATCGGGTAAGGTATGGGTAAATCAGGCGCTGGATAACGCGTTTAAAGAAACTCAAGAGTTTTATCAGAAGTATGCGGTAGTAAAACCACAAAGCCGCCCTGCGGTGGAAGACTTAGAGGGGTTATCTGGCAAAAATAAAGGGGTAGAGCCGACGATTATCGGCGATAGTCATCTGAAAAAGTCCGTTGATGGCTGGCAAAAGGTGGATGTAACGCCACAGACTGATGGTCGTGAAACCCGTTTTGATGGTCAGATTATTCTTCAGATGGAAGATGACCCGATAGCTGCCAGAGCAGCCGCTAATCTGGCGGGTAAACACCCGGATTCCAGCGTGGTTATTCAACTCGATGCCAACGGTAAATATCGTGTTGTTTATGGCGATCTGTCTAAATTATCAAATAAATTACGTTGGCAGGTTGTCGGTCATGGTCGTGATACGTCAGAGCAGAATAACATTCGTCTGAGTGGTTACAGCGCTGATGAATTGGCGACGAAACTAAATCAGTTTTATCAGGCGGCTAAGCTGGGCAAACAGGCCATCAGCAAACCCGATCACATCAGTTTGGTGGGTTGTTCACTGATTAGTGATGATAAACGGGATGGCTTTGCGCGTCGCTTTATTACTGAATTGGATAAACAAGGCATTCGCAGTGATGTGTCAGCCCGTAGTAGCGAAGTTGCGGTTGACGTAACAGGCCGTAAATTTACCCGTGACGAAAATAACCAATGGGTTAACAACTCGCCTGATAACAAAATTGTATTGAGCTTGAATGCTGAGAATAAACTGATAACGCATACCGAACAGGTTCGTCGTGGTATTGCTGAAAGCGATATCGACTTTGCTAAAGTCGGGTATACGCAGGCTGATTCGGTTACCAAAGGGGAAATTGCGGATAACACAGAAATTTTCATTAAGCCACAAAAGCGTGAAAAGGTTAATACCAGCGATAACTCGCATCGTCAGCTCAGTTACTCCGGTAATATCCAAGTGGATGTCGGTGAAGGAGAGTTTACGGCGCTTAATTGGGGAACTTCGAACGTAGGTATTAAAGTGGGAACCGGTGGTTTTAAATCGCTGGCTTTCGGTGACAACAATGTGATGGTTCACATTGGTCATGGTGATAGCAAACATAGCGTTGATATAGGCGGCTATCAGGCGCTTGAAGGTGCGCAGATGTTTATTGGTAACCGTAATGTCAGTTTCAATCAAGGACGTAGTAATGACTTGATTGTGATGATGGATAAATCCATCCCAACGCCACCGTTGGTCAATCCATTTGATGATACTGCCCGTATTGCTGAGGTATTGAAAGGTATTGCTCGTTCCGGTGAAACGCAGGATTGGTTAGCGGCACAAGATCAGCAATGGACAATTGCCGGAGCGAGGAAGTTTGTGCGTGATATGTCTGGTTTAGACCAAACTAGTAGCGTGGATTACAAAACGCTGCTTGATTTGGACTCACAACATGAACGTAGCAGCCGTGGTTTGCAGAATGACGCCGAATCAGCACTGAATAAGAAATTTAATCAGTGGTTAGGTGAAAATGGCAATAGCATTGAAATGGGCAAAATGAGCCGGGCAGATAAATTCCGTCAGGCTAATCAGAAGCTGGCCTTCAACTTTGCTGTTGGCGGGCGTGGCGCCGATATTCAGGTGACGACCGGCAACTGGAACTTTACGTTCGGTGACAATATTCAGTCAATTTTGGATACCAATCTGGGTTCACTGTTTGGTCTGATGACCCAGCAATACTCGGCAACGGGTATGGCGAAAACAACCTTCACCTATACCCCGCAGGATTTACCGCGTCAGCTTCAGAATAAGCTGCTTGGCCGATTATCGGAGGTGGGGGCGGATACCACTTTGGCGGATATTTTTGGTGTGGATTACACCGCGGATGGACGTATTGTTTCCCGCACGGGCAAGCCTGTTGATGGCGAGGTGATGCTAAAAGAGATGCTGGAAGTGATAAAGGAATTTAGTGGTGATCAACTGGCAGCCTTCACCAACCCGGGGAAATTGCTGGATAGTTTGGAGGCCGGCATTAAAGCGGGAGAAGATGGGGCCAGGACATTTGCGGAAAGCCATGGCTTGAAAGAGAAAGCACCCGATAAAAATCAGGAACAAGGCGCGGTGGTTAGCACCAACGGAGATAACGCTCAGGCTAATAGCAAAGCAGAACGTGCATTTGATTTTAATTCGCGGAATTTACCTAACCTGTTTGCAACGATGTTTAGCAAAGATAAACAAGCAGAGATGCAATCATTAGTGACCAATTTGAAAGAGAATCTAACCGCAGATCTGCTCAATATGAAGCAAAAAACCTTTGATTTCCTGCGTAACAGTGGTCATCTGCAAGGAGATGGCGATATTAATGTTTCGTTGGGAAATTATAACTTCAACTGGGGTGGTGACGGTAAAGATCTCGGTGCCTATTTGGGCGATAACAACAACTTCTGGGGTGGTCGCGGTGATGATGTTTATTACTCGCTAGGAACATCCAATATCTTTACGGGTGGTGAAGGTAATGATATGGGCGTTCTCATGGGGCGTGAAAACTGGATGTTTGGCGGCAATGGTGATGATACCGCCGTGGTAGCCGGACGTATTAACCATGTCTTTATGGGAGAAGGTAATGACCAGACATTTGTCTTTGGTGAAGGCGGCCTTATTGATGCGGGTAATGGGCAGGATTACGTCGTGACTTCCGGTAACTATAACCGGGTGGATACTGGGGCAGGTCAGGACTACGCGGTGACCATCGGCAATAACAACCGGGTTGATTTAGGTGAAGGCGATGACTTTGCCAGAGTATTTGGCAATGACAACCGGATCGATGGTTATTCCGGTAATGATACGATTAAGCTGATGGGCTACCATGCGATGATTAATGGCGGAGAAGGTGATGATCACTTAATAGCCGCTGCGATTTCGAAGTTCAGCCAGTTTAACGGCGGTGATGGACAGGATTTGTTAGTGCTGGGCGGTTATCAGAACAGCTTCCAGGGTGGAGCCGGTGTCGATAGCTTTGTGGTCAGCGCAGAAGTGATTGATAACCGGGTTAACGATATCAACGCAGAAGATATGATCTTGTTTAATGGTGTTGACTGGAAGGACTTATGGTTCCAGCGCAGTGGATATGATTTGGTGCTGTCAGTGAACCGCCATACTCAGGACAACACTGCTCAGGAGATCTTTGAATCGGTGGGTTCAGTTACCTTTAATGATTACTTTAATGGTCATCGTGCCAAATTAGTGACGCAGATGGGGGATAAAGACAAATCAGGCGAGTATAAATTTACGGCACTTTCTGACAATGCGGTTGATTCATTGATTCAGGCAATGAGTAGTTTTTCCCCGACAGTGGGCGATAATGGTTTTATTGAGAGTCTGGGCAGTAAGGCGAGAGCTGCTGTTGCCACGGCATGGGCCGATGTAACTCTTGGCAAGGGAAAATTTGCCTAATTAGCTCTCTGTAAATCAGCAAAATAATTGTCGTAGAAATAAAAATAGCTCACAGATAATGTGGGCTATTTTTTTGTTTTTTTGTGAAGTTTAAGTTGGTACTATTTCTGAGTTTTATTTGTTAATGTTGAATTTATTATAAGAATGCAAGAAGTAATAATATTTCTGATTATTGTCATGAATTATTTATTTCGATAACGTATTAGGATTTTTTTGTGGATATATGTAATGCTATTATTTCTGAGGTGGAGTCGGTTTATTTTGTTATGTTTTCTTTAATAATATAATGATTAAAATAAGTTTATTGCTTGTTTTTACATTGATGTTATCTTTGTATTTGAAAGTTTCTATTTAAATAAATTTTTAGCAAATGAAATATATTGTTTTTTTGTGAGGAGGGTAAATGAGTAATAAAAATGATTTTAAGGCTTTTTCTATTAGAGATGGTGCTAATGTGGTGTCTCAAAATTTATATGAAAATAGTCCAGAGTTGCAGACTGGATTTCCTCCAGTAGGTCTCACCACGCATGTATTAAATAAAGCATTACGTCAGTCATCAACAATAGCCTCTGTTGTGGCTAATTTTATGTCCACGCAGTGTGGCAAGGATGTTTTGGATAATGGTGATTTGGCAACACTTAATCAGACGTTTACTGATTCATTACAGTGTCATATGAATAAACAACTTCCTGGTAATTTATCACCTAATGGTTATCAACAACTGCCGGGTGGATTAATACTTCAATGGGGAAGACATAATTTTACTCCGTTAACGAGAAACAAGGTTATTTTACCAACACCTTTTAAGCATGGTTGTTTGAAGGTTTTTATGTCACCTGTTGGTGATTGGATATTTCCGATGTCAGCAGCGCCTAACGGAACGTTGAATACTTTTGATTCTTGGGTTGCTGCGCGAACAGTTAACGCTTATGGAACTGAAATCAAGTTATCTGCTAATGATACTTATGTATATGGAGATTATTTCGCAATCGGTTTTTAATTAATGTTTTAGAATGAATAATAAGCCGAACTTGTTTCGGCTTATTATTGAAATGGAATATGTTAATGTCATGGAATAGAACGGTGTTATATATTTTCCTGTTAATTTTTTTGATATTATAGTAATAATGGATATATAAAATTATCTCGAGAGTATATTCCCAATGGATTAATAAGAAAATATATCTGGAAAACAGGTAAAACAAATCGTTATAATTGTCCCTGATGTAATCAAATGAGATACCGCAGTGATTGAAATATATAGTGACGAATATTGGATGCAGCAGGCGATAGAACGAGCAATGAACGCGCAAGAACAGGGGGAAATACCTGTTGGCGCTATATTGGTTGCTGATAATAAAATCGTTGCGGAAGGTTGGAATCAATCTATTATTGCGCATGATCCTACTGCTCATGCTGAAATTATTGCATTGCGCAAAGGGGGAGAGCAGTTACGAAATTATCGTTTGATAAATACCACCTTATACGTCACCCTCGAACCTTGCACTATGTGCGCTGGCGCCATGATACATAGCCGAATACAACGGCTGGTTTATGGCGCCAGTGATATGAAAACTGGCGCCGTAGGTTCTTTGGTTGATATATTGCGCCATCCTGGCATGAATCATCAAATTGATATTACCAGCGGCGTGCTTGCTGAGGAATGTTCAACGATGTTGAGTGCTTTTTTCAAACAACGTCGGTTACAACATAAAGCATTAAAAGCCGCCAGAAAACAGCAGGAAGAAAATCAAGATTCACTCTTTTAGTACCCATATATGGTACTCGCCGTTTATCATCTCTGCGCCTTCCAGGATTTTTTCAAAGCCGGGGAACTTGTTATTCCATTCACCGAGTTGGCGAATATATTGTAACCGGGGGGCATGTTCATCACCAAAACGTTCTCCCGGTAGGATTATTGGTATACCTGGTGGATAAGGAATGACACTTACAGCCGATATGCGCCCGGCGAGTTCATTAAGTGGTAAATGTTCAGTACGGCCTCCCATATGATCAAGGTGTGCTTGT
Organism: Photorhabdus antumapuensis; assembly: GCF_020387775.1. Lineage (NCBI taxonomy): Bacteria > Pseudomonadati > Pseudomonadota > Gammaproteobacteria > Enterobacterales > Morganellaceae > Photorhabdus > Photorhabdus antumapuensis. Next base: position 95,591 of record NZ_JAHZMK010000007.1, on the reverse strand, counting down.
CGTGGGAGTTTCACTATCTCAGGTAATTGGCTAAATGATTTCTTTTGCTCAATATCTATTTCATATTCTTTTATATACCCAAATATTTTATCCGAAATATCTTTGAGCCCCATATTTTCATAATATTCAGGGTATTGCTTCGCGAGTTTTGGCAAACATTGTTTAAGTGAAGTATTAGCGTCATAGTGTTTCTTAAAATTCAATAATACATTGATCAACGTTCCCCATTTACCTTTGGTGACGCCGATAGAAAACAGGCAAAGAACAATAAAATCGGTGGTACGTGCCGGCACAATATCATGCTGACTGAGATAAGCGGAAAGAATTTCGGCTGGAATGCCATTTTCCAGCAATTCATCATTATCATTCATTCCTGGACACAAAATACCGACTTTTGTTGGATCTAACAGGCACCATTCTTCTGATAGATTGGTAAATCCATGCCATTTATCTCCCTCTTTTAATACCCAACAGGAAGGATCTGTTGCCAATTGTTCTCTGTTTGCTTCATGAAAAGGAATTAATTTACCGTTATCTGCGCTGATAATCTCTCTGGCATTCCAGGGCAAGAAGAACCAATCATCTTTTTGTTTAAATTGATGATGGGTTTTTGCTAATGTTAGACGGAAATCTACGGCTTCATTAATTGCATTTTGTATCAGTCTTTGTCCCTGAGGGCCATCCATCATGGCAGCGCCAATTTCATTAGTGGCGATCAGCGAATATAGCGGTGAAGTTGTGGAATGCATCATATAGGACTCGTTGAAACGGGAATGTTCAACGGGTTTTTTACCATTGCGAATATGGATATAGGATGATTGTGATAATGCTGCTAACATCTTATGCGTAGATTGAGTGGCAAATATTGTCGGACCATGACTGTCAAAATCATTTGGGTCATCACGCATTGAGTGACGATGTTTATACATAGGGTTAAAACGAGCATAAGCAAACCAGGCTTCATCAAAGTGAATTTGATCAACACTTTTTGCGAGTAAATTTTGTGCTTGTTCTGCGTGATAACATATTCCATCGTAAGTACAGTTGGTCACGACCGCATAAACAGGTTTACTGTCTATTGCGATTGCTTTTAACGGATGTTCATCAATGAGTTGTTGGATATATTCTGGTTGAAATTGATCTCTGGGTATGGGGCCAATAATGCCATAGCGGTTGCGTTGAGGAATAAGATATACGGGTAAAGCCCCAGTCATTATTAAACCTTGTCCAATGGATTTATGGCAATTGCGATCGCATATAACAATCTCTTTCTCGCCAATAATGGCGCCCATGATAATACGGTTAGAACCCGAAGTGCCGTTAAGGACGCAATAACTTTGATGCGCGCCAAAAACCGTTGCTGCATATTCTTCTGATTCTTTAATTGCGCCTGTATGATCTAACAGTGAGCCAAGTGTTTTTCTTTCTATGCCAATATCACTCCGGAATAAGTTTTCCCCAAAGAAATTAATTAATTCTCTTCCTACTGCTGTCTTAGTAAGCGCGACACCACCCTGATGTCCAGGAGCAGTCCAGGAATATTCTGGTGATTCTTGGGTGTATTGCAGTAATGCGCGAGTGAAAGGCGGTAATAATTGAGCATAATATTTCTTAATTAGCGAACTGGCGCGAGAGGTGATAAATCCAGCCGTGTCTTCAAGCATCCAGACGAATTCATCTGCTAATCCCATGACTTCAAGTGTCAGCGTGTCGATGCTGGAATATTCCGCGGTCAACAATACCGGAATGGTTGTATTGTGTTTGCGTATTTCTTTCAGTAATTCTAAGACTTGTTTATGAGATTCATAATTATTATCTCCGGAAGTCCAATCAACAAAAATACAGCATAGTGAGGAATCAGAACAAACTGTGGCTATGCCATCTTGAAATGTCGCAGCCAGGATAACTGCGAAATTGTTCTTTTTTAGTGCTTCTATTAACTCTGTAAAGGCACGACCATTCGCCGTCGTCGAGCTAAATACATGGCTGCTGACGACCATAATTTTATTTTGTTCGTTAATATCTAAATTAATCATGATTTATCCTATGGGAGAGATAGTGTCCTGATGAATTTAATATGGTTAGCTGAATTAGCTGTCAAACATAATATAACTGAGGATATATAATGGCTGTAATTGACTCCTTAGAGCCTTATATTTGTTTACTTATTTTGGTTGGTTTTCTTGGGAAATTAATTTTTTCCGGTTTTCTTTGGCCTGTAAATATCCGACTAAACTAAGCTGATAACGGCGAATATTTTCAATATAGCGATAAGCTTCATGTCCACGGGCATAGCCATAGGTGGTATTTGTATAATATTTTTTCTGGCTTAATAGTGGAATCCGTTTTTTGACATCAAGCCAGCTATCGGGATTTCCTTTCTGTGATGCCGTCAGTTTGCGGGCATCTAACATATGTCCATAACCCATATTGTAAGCTGCCAGTGCAAACCAGATGCGCTCATCTTTAGGGATATTTTCAGGTAGTCGTTTCATTAGATTTTGCAGATAGATCGCGCCTCCCTGAATACTCTCCTCTGGATCAAGGCGATCAACGACGCCTAACCCTTTAGCGGTCTGGTTGGTTAACATCATCAGGCCACGCACACCCGTGGGTGAAGTTGCCTGTGGGTCCCAATGAGACTCTTGCCAGGCAATGGCAGCGAGCAGTTGCCAACTGATATCACCGGAATATTTTTCAAATAGTGGCCGATAGGTAGGCAGAATATTATCGATGGCACTTAGAAAAGAGAGTGTATCGAAATAATCAAATGAGTTGACGTGACCAAAGTATTTCTCCTCCAATCGTGGCATGACATTTTTTTCCGTTAGCTGGCTGAAAAAATCCAGCATGGCAGCATAAAGGCTGTAATCGTCAATGCGTTTTAAATACCATGTCAGCGGGTTATCTTCACTTACATCAAAAGCGACGGCCAGATTAGGATGAGTACGTTGTTGTAACGCGACATTAATCGAGTCACCTAACGTATAATCCAGTTTACCTTCTGCTACCTGTTCCAGTAGCTCGCGAGTGTTATATTGCGGCGTCTCCTCCCATTCGAGCTCAGGGAAGGACTCCGTTTTCATTTCTTTCAATGTGCTGGCATGAGCAGAACCAGAAGCGACCAGCAGTTTACCTTTTAAGTCGTTAAAAGAGCGAGGGCGTGGAGTTCCTTTGCGATAAATCAGTTGTTGGGATACAGAATAGTAAGCCGGACCTGTGCGGGTTTGATCTAGCCTTTCTTGATGATAGGTCAGGCCGGCGGCCAGAAAATCAGCTTCACCCTTTTCCAGGTCATCAAATAACTGATTGATATTTGTTCTAAATTTGATTTCTAATTTGACGCCAAGGTAATTAGCAAAGCGTTGTACCAGCTCGTAATCAAATCCATTTGGTTCTTTCTTACCGGTAAGATGGATCAGAGGTGAGCTAATGGTGCTGATCCGTAGCTCTCCTCTGGTCATGATCCTGTTAATCTGCTCCTGTTGTTTATTCGGCCAACTGATGTTCAGACTGATGATGGCGGCAGAAAAAAGAGCGATAACAATGATAACGAAATAATTTATTTTTATATTATTCAAACGGTTATCTCTGTATAACGCAATGTGGTGCTATGTGTAAACGCGCTATATTGTTATGGTTAAATTTCCAGTGATTGAGCATTTTGCGGAACAAAAACTGGCTGTGCAACTTAATTGATACTATTTGTATGGTCTGCCGATAGAATAATGGGCTTTAATAATCGTCACGCAAACGGTTTCGTCATGGGAGACAATCCTCTATAATGGCCTCATTTCCCCTTAGGCATCTATTAAGCTTTGCTTCTAAGATGAGAGAATTGATTACTATGAAAATTCTACGTGGTTCACCTGCTTTATCTGCATTTCGTATCACTAAACTTCTTTCTGTGTGCCAAGAACAGCAACTTCCGGTGGATGATATTTATGCGGAATATGTTCATTTTGCAGAGATTAATGCACCTTTGAGTGATGCTGATTCAGCGAAGTTACAACAATTATTAAAATATGGGCCTTCGCTGGCTGAACATGAACCCCAAGGTGTGTTGCTGTTAGTGACGCCTCGTCCGGGAACGATTTCCCCGTGGTCTTCCAAAGCAACCGACATTGCTCACAATTGTGGCCTGTCCCAGGTTGTGCGTCTGGAGCGTGGCCTGGCTTATTACATCCAAAGTGGTGAAATGAGTGACGCACAGTGGCAAATATTGTCATCACAGCTGCATGATCGGATGATGGAAACGGTCTTTACTCAATTGGAACAGGTGGAAAAATTATTTTCTCGTCAGCAACCCGTTCCGTTAAAACGCATTGATATTCTGCAAGCAGGACGCAGTGCGTTAGAAACTGCCAATATTGAACTTGGATTGGCGTTGGCCCCGGATGAAATTGATTATCTGATGGACGCTTTCCAGAAATTAGGGCGCAATCCAACAGATGTTGAACTTTATATGTTTGCTCAGGCTAACTCAGAACATTGCCGTCATAAAATCTTTAATGCTGATTGGATTATTGATGGTCAGACGCAGCCAAAATCGCTGTTTAAAATGATTAAAAACACCTATGAGCAGACACCTGATTATGTCCTGTCAGCCTATAAAGATAATGCCGCTGTGATGGAGGGATCTTCTGTTGGCCGTTTCTTTGCCAGTGCGGAAAACGGTTCATATGATTACCATCAGGAGCAGGCTCATATTCTGATGAAAGTGGAAACGCATAATCACCCGACTGCGATTTCTCCTTGGCCGGGTGCATCGACAGGTTCTGGTGGTGAAATCCGCGATGAAGGGGCGACCGGTCGTGGTGCTAAGCCAAAAGCGGGTCTGGTGGGATTTTCGGTATCCAATCTGCGGATACCGGGTTTTGAACAGCCGTGGGAAGAGGATTTCGGTAAACCGGAGCGTATCGTTAGTGCTCTGAATATCATGATGGAAGGCCCTTTAGGGGGCGCGGCATTTAATAATGAATTTGGTCGTCCGGCGTTGTTGGGTTATTTCCGTACCTATGAAGAAAAAGTAAACAGTCATAACGGCAGCGAATTACGTGGTTATCACAAACCCATCATGCTGGCGGGTGGGATCGGTAATATCCGTGATGAACATGTCAAAAAGGGTGAAATTTCTGTTGGCGCAAAACTGATTGTGCTCGGTGGTCCGTCCATGAACATTGGCTTGGGTGGGGGTGCCGCATCTTCTATGGCATCCGGGCAATCCGATGCTGATCTGGATTTTGCTTCGGTGCAACGGGATAACCCGGAAATGGAGCGCCGTTGTCAGGAGGTGATCGATCGCTGTTGGCAGTTAGGTGAAAACAACCCGATCCTGTTTATTCATGATGTGGGTGCGGGTGGGCTTTCCAATGCCATGCCTGAGTTGGTCAGTGATGGTGGTCGTGGTGGACGATTTGAGTTACGTAAAATTCTTAATGATGAGCCGGGGATGAGCCCGCTGGAAGTCTGGTGTAACGAATCACAAGAGCGTTATGTGCTGGCTGTTGCGCCGGAACAACTTCCGCTGTTTGAGGAGATTTGTCGGCGAGAGCGTGCGCCTTACGCCATTATCGGTGAGGCAACAGAGGAGCGTCATTTACGGCTTAATGATGAACACTTTGATAACCAGCCAATCGATATGCCTCTGGATGTACTGCTAGGTAAAACGCCAAAAATGTTGCGTAATGTCAGTACATTAAAAGCGAGCGGTGAAAGCCTTGAGCGTCGGGATATTGATCTGGCAGAAGCGGTGAAACGCATTATGCATTTGCCGGCTGTGGCAGAAAAAACCTTCCTGATAACGATAGGTGATCGCACTGTGACAGGCATGGTTTCTCGTGATCAAATGGTGGGTCCGTGGCAGATTCCGGTTGCCGACTGTGCTGTTACCACTGCCAGCCTTGATAGCTACTATGGCGAAGCGATGTCTATGGGTGAACGTGCGCCGGTCGCTTTGCTGGATTTTGCTGCTTCCGCTCGAATGGCGGTCGGTGAAGCTCTGACCAATATCGCTTCTGCTTATGTCCAGAACTTAAAACGCATTAAACTTTCAGCTAACTGGATGTCTGCTGCGGGTCATCCTGGCGAAGATGCCGGTTTGTATGCAGCGGTTAAAGCGGTGGGTGAGGACTTGTGTCCTGCGCTAGGGTTGACTATTCCGGTGGGTAAAGACTCCATGTCGATGAAAACCCGTTGGCATGAACAAGGTGAAGAGCGTGAGATGACGGCACCTTTGTCACTGGTGATTACCGCTTTTGCCAGAGTGGAAGATGTCCGCCGTACAGTCACGCCTGAACTTTCCACTGATGAAGATAATGCGTTATTGTTAATCGATCTGGGTCAAGGGAAGAACACACTGGGCGGTACCGCATTGGCACAAGTTTACCGTCAATTGGGTAATAAAACTGCGGATGTACGTAGTGCTGAGCAATTGGCTGGTTTCTTCAATGCGATTCAGCAACTGATTTCGGAACAAAAATTACTGGCCTATCACGACCGCTCTGATGGTGGTTTACTGGTAACCTTGGCTGAAATGGCTTTTGCCGGGCATTGTGGTATTGAAGCTGATATCAGTGTATTTGATGAGGATATTCTGGCGGCCCTCTTTACCGAAGAGTTGGGTGCTGTAGTTCAGATTCGAGCATCGGATAGAGGATTTGTTGAAAGCGTTTTAGCAGAACATGGCCTGGCCGATTGCGTGCATTATCTGGGTAAAGCCAAAGCAGGTGATGATTTTGTTATCTTTAGTGGCAATACTGAGGTATACCGCCAGAATCGCAGTACCTTGCGCTTATGGTGGGCAGAAACCACATGGCAAATGCAGCGTCTGCGTGATAACCCGGAGTGTGCAGATCAGGAACATCAGGCTAAACAGGATAATCAGGACCCTGGACTGAATGTAAAACTGACCTTTGATATTTCAGACGATATTGCGGCGCCTTACATTTTGCAGCAGGTAAAGCCGAAAGTGGCGGTACTGCGTGAACAAGGCGTTAACTCTCATGTTGAAATGGCCGCGGCGTTCCACCAAGCAGGTTTTGAGGCGATTGATGTTCATATGAGCGATTTGTTGTCTGGGCGCATTGGATTGAGCCAATTCCAGACACTGGTTGCTTGTGGTGGCTTCTCTTATGGTGACGTGTTGGGGGCAGGTGAAGGTTGGGCGAAATCAATTCTGTTCAATGAACGTGTTCGTGATGAATTTGCGGCTTTCTTTGTACGACCGGATACATTGGCGCTTGGTGTTTGTAATGGTTGCCAGATGATGTCTAACTTACGGGAGTTGATCCCAGGTGCAGAACATTGGCCGCGTTTTGTACGTAACCGTTCAGAGCGCTTTGAAGCCCGGTTCAGTTTGGTGGAAATTACTGACAGCCCGTCACTGTTCTTGCAAGATATGGTCGGTTCTCGTATACCGATTGCGGTTTCTCATGGGGAAGGGCAAGTGGAATTCCGCGATAGCCAGCATCTTAAGATGCTTGAAAACAACCAGTTAGTGGCTCTGCGTTACGTGAACAACTATGGTCAGGTCACGGAAAACTACCCGGCTAACCCCAATGGTTCAGTGAATGGCATTACCGCAGTCACCAGCTTTGATGGGCGGGCAACCGTGATGATGCCACATCCAGAAAGGGTATCCCGCACGGTGAATAACTCCTGGCATCCAAATGAGTGGAGCGAAGATGGCCCGTGGCTGCGAGTTTTCCGTAATGCTCGTAAGCAGTTAGGGTAGTATTGCAAGGTAAGTAAACAGGGATGATGAAGTAGTTGAAGGACACTTTCAATTGATACAAAAAGGGTGAGCAAAAATTGCTCTCCCTTTTGGTTTACGATCACCGTTTGCTAAGTTCCGTAAGTTATTTCGTAGTTCACTAGATGACACGATTCGTCCAGATTTTATGTCTTTTTCAGCAAAAGACAGCAGGCGTAGCAATGCCATTTGTTCTTGCTGCATTTCAAACTGAACAGGATCTTGAACCACATATAACGGCTCCCCGTTTTGGGTTACTGTGACTGGCTGTGATACATCCATAGAAGCTAGTTCTTTTTTAAACGCGGAGACTGTCGTAATTCGCGAATTTGGGGTTTGATACATATTGTCCTCCGGATAGAAACCTTGTTGCCTCTTAATAATACATCATTATTTGCTAATAAAGGCCATATGTGGGGCAAATATGGACCATTAGTATGATACTAGTGCTACTTATTCAAATGTAAAAGTTCTTGTACCGGAAATTCTTGGGAATTCAGGCCCTATTTCTCCATTGTCTCAATTACCCGACAAACGCCATTATGAATGTCTCAAAAAGGAGACGTATAATTATTTGATTTATATCTATTTTTATTTCTATGATTTCAAGTGTCTGTAATTGGCGACAGAAGGCAAATTTTATTTATGCCAGAAACAAGATATTTTGTAGCTGAAACGTTAAGTTTTTTATTTTTAATAATAAAATCAATTTATTATGATTTTAATTTTAACGTTGGCACGGAACCTGCATTAAGCTAGCACAGTTGCTCATTCAACTTCTTATGTCGGCCCACATTAGGTGGAGAAATGCCACATAAACTATCGAATGATGCCAGAGTAAGGTGCCTACCGTCCAACTCAGTGATATCGCTTTCGAGCCTTATCAAACATCGGGCGACACGTGGAGTGAGGCACCACCTATGCCTGACTGTAGATAAACAACAGGCATAAGTCATCCTCACTGGCGGGATAGTAAAAAACTATTATCCCGCCGTCATCGCTCAGGTGTTTACCTGCCCCTTTGTACTGTTTGCATCTTGCACTGATTTTCGGTCATAGCAGAATTTATCAGCCGATGGGTTTTTCTATCTGCCCTTTGTCGGTTAGCATTGGTGTACTGACAGGTTACGAGATGATTTCCTTGAAAAAATGGCGTTTATTTCCGCGCTCATTGCGCCAATTAGTTGTCATGGCCTTCTGGCTAGTGTTATTGCCGTTATTGGTTTTGGCTTATCAGGCTTATCAGAGTCTTGATCAACTCAGTGAGCAAGCGGCTGATATAAACCGTACCACACTCGCGGATGCCCGCCGCAGTGAGGCTATGACAGGTATTGCGTTGGAGATGGAGCGCAGTTACCGCCAATATTGCGTGTTAGGGGATAAGACGCTGGAAAACCTTTACCAAAGGCAGTATCAACAGTACCTTAAGATGCTGAAAGATCAGATGGTTATACTTGATGATCAACAGTATATTAAGATGCTTAATGATTTGCTGTCGCAGTTAACAAAAATCGCTTGTCTCAATAGTGAACCTACCCAACCTGCCGCTCAATTACTTGAGCAATTTTCCGATGCTAATAGCCAGATGGTACAGGCTACCCGTGATATTATTTTCAGCCGTGGAGAACAATTACAGGGAGATATTGCTGAAAAAGGGCAATTTTTTGGCTGGCAGAGTCTTATTTTATTTCTACTGAGTGCGTTATTGGTCGCGTTATTTACTCGCATGATTATCGGGCCGGTTAAAGGGATTGAACGCATGATTAACCGATTGGGAGAAGGGCAATCATTGGGCGTTCGCATAGATTCTTTTCAGGGGCCGCGAGAACTCCGCTCTTTGGCGCAACGAATTATCTGGCTCAGTGAACGCTTGGCCTGGTTGGAATCACAACGCCATGAGTTTTTGCGTCATATTTCTCATGAACTGAAAACACCGCTGGCAAGTATGCGGGAAGGGACAGAATTACTGGCTGATGAAGTGGCCGGGCCATTAACGGCTGATCAGCAAGAAGTGGTTGCTATTCTTGATAATAGTAGTAAACATTTACAGCAATTGATCGAGCAATTATTGGATTATAACCGTAAACTGGCGGATGGCCCGACGGAGCAACAGCAGGTTTCTCTGCGGGAAATTGTTAATGAGGTGGTTTTATCACACAGTTTACCTGCGAGATCGAAAAATATTCAGACGGAAATCCAGCTTGATGCTGATATTTTATGGGCAGAGCCTACGCTATTAATGCGGGTTATTGATAATCTCTACTCTAATGCGGTGCACTATGGCGCCGAATCCGGTAACATCTGGGTTTCAAGTCGTCAGATCGGCAAATATGTTCAAATTAATGTTGCTAATACAGGTACGCCAATCCCTGAATCAGAACGCAGTATGATTTTTGAACCGTTCTATCAGGGAACGCTCCAGCGTAAAGGTGCAGTGAAAGGTAGCGGTCTTGGGCTAAGTATTGCGCAGGATTGTATTAAGCGTATGGGGGGCGAACTGATATTAATTCAGAGCGAATTTGCTGACGTATGTTTCCGTATTAAATTGCCATTAGCTGCTGAGAATGAATAAATAATGCATAACAGGTCTATTTACCGTTTTGTACAAAAGACGGATCGGCAGAATATTGCAGTACAACTTGGGAAAAACGTGTTGGTTGCCAGATTGTTATTACCACGAGTTTCAGTTTGGGGTTTTGGCATGATGCTGCTGATCTTCGTCGTTTTTTTATTGGCGGGTTGCGTTAAAAATCCGGTTAATAATAATTTAGCGACAGTTACGCAAATGGTAATACCAGAGCAACGGGTGACGGATTACCATATTGCCGAGTGTGAGTTAATGTGGGATTTAGAGACGCCGTCATCGATTGAGAATGCGCTTTACTGGCTGCGACTGATGGATTGTTCAGATCGTCTGACATCAGCGAAAGCACGTAATATGGCGAAATACACGCTCCCGATTACTTGGGATATGGCTTTTAAACAAAGTATTTTACTTGACAGTGCCGGGCCTACGTTGTCTGAGCGTCGGAAAATAATTGAAAACTTCAACAAATACCGGTTGAAATTCCCAGACCCGTTGCGACCGTTATTACAGTTATGGCGCGAACAGCAGGTTCAGCAAATTGCAGTTGCTGAGGAGCGGGCAAAATTCCAAAAATTACAGGCAGATACGGATAATAAACTTGATCGTCTGCGAGAAAGTTGCTCACGGTTGGAATTTGAGCTACAGCAAACTTCTCGTAAACTGGAAAACCTGACAGACATTGAACGTCAGCTCTCTTCCCGTAAACAAAATCAGGGGAGTGTTGGATCAGGCAATTCGGATAAACATGTTGAAACGCCAGTGACCACGACATTACCTAACAAAAACAGTACGTCAAACAATACCTCTGAATCAGATAAAGGAGCAGCACAATGACAGCGCGTAAGCCAGCCCATCTTCTTCTGGTTGATGACGATCCTGGTTTGTTGAAATTGTTGGGAATGCGTCTTACTAGCGAAGGTTTTCGTGTCACAACCGCAGAAAGTGGCTGTGAAGCACTGAAACTGTTAGCGAAAGAAAAGATCGATTTGGTGATCAGCGATTTGCGTATGGATGAAATGGATGGTATGGCGCTGTTTGCTGAAATCCAGAAGCAGCAACCGGGTATGCCGGTCATTATTCTGACGGCTCATGGCTCCATTCCGGACGCAGTAGCGGCAACTCAGCAAGGCGTCTTTAGTTTTCTGACTAAACCGGTTGATCGGGATGCGCTTTATAAAGCGATTGATGGCGCACTGGCGTTATCCACGCCCGCCAGTGATGAACAGTGGCGGGAGCAGATAGTCACCCGCAGTCCTGCTATGTTGCGCTTGTTGGAGCAGGCGCGAATGGTTGCTCAATCTGATGTCAGTGTACTGATAAACGGCCAGAGTGGTACCGGGAAGGAAGTGTTAGCCCAGGCAATTCACCGCGCCAGTCCACGGGCGAAAAAACCATTTATCGCGATTAACTGTGGTGCTTTGCCGGAACAACTGCTTGAATCAGAACTGTTTGGTCATGCCAAAGGGGCATTTACCGGTGCGGTTAGCAGTCGTGAAGGGTTGTTTCTTGCTGCACAGGGGGGGACGCTGTTTCTTGATGAAATTGGTGATATGCCGCTGGCTTTGCAGGTTAAATTATTGCGGGTATTGCAGGAGCGTAAAATACGCCCGTTAGGAAATAACCGTGATCTGGATATTGATGTACGGATTATCTCAGCGACTCACCGTGATTTGCCGAAGGCAATGGCAAAAAATGAATTCCGTGAAGATCTCTATTACCGCCTGAATGTTGTTAACTTGAAAATTCCTGCTTTGAATGGCAGGGTTGAAGATATTCCTTTATTGGCGAACCATCTGTTGCGTGAATCAGCGAAGCGCCATAAACCTTTTGTCCGTAGTTTCTCTGCCGATGCAATGAAATGTTTGATGGCGGCAAGTTGGCCGGGAAATGTGCGCCAGCTTGTGAACGTAATCGAGCAATGCGTCGCGTTGACTACCGCACCGGTTATTAGTGAAGCGCTGGTTACACAGGCGCTGGAAGGGGAAAACACGGCGTTACCCACTTTTGCCGAAGCCAGAAATCAATTTGAGCTGAATTACTTGCGTAAGTTATTGCAAATGACCAAAGGTAATGTGACTCATGCTGCGCGTATGGCGGGGCGTAACCGGACTGAATTCTACAAATTACTGGCGCGTAATGAATTAGATGCGAGTGATTTTAAAGAATAACTTTTCTGCTACTCAGGAAGTTTTTACACTGGTATAAAAATTGATGGCCCGGGAGAGCCAAATTGTATGAGCCGTACTCTTAATATTACCCTCGCACAGCTTAATTGGGTGATTGGTGACATTGAAGGCAACTGCGAACGTATGTTGCAAACAGTGCAGGAACAACAGCAACAAAACGCTGATTTGGTGATATTTTCTGAACTGGCGCTATCCGGTTATTCTCCAGAAGATCTATTATTCCGCGCTGATTTTCATCAGCGTTGTTGCGAGCAGCTTACACGTTTACAAGCTGCCAGTTGCCAAACCGCTATTCTGGTTGGTCACCCTTGGGAGCAGGATGGGGAAATTTACAACGCGCTTTCCTTATTCTGGCAAGGGGAAATCCTGGCCCGTTATTTTAAACAGCGGTTGCCGAATTATGGCGTTTTCGATGAAAAACGCTATTTCAAAGCAGGCGATCAAAGCTGCGTGGTGCCATTCAAGGGATATAACCTTGGGCTGCTAATTTGTGAAGATTTATGGTTTAACGAACCGGTTGATACTTTGAAACAGGCCGGTGCGGATTTAATTCTTTCTATCAATGCTTCTCCATATAATCGTGAAAAGCCTTATATTCGTTATGAATTAATTAAAGAACATTGCCAGCGTACAGATTTACCGATGATTTACCTTAATCAGATTGGTGGTCAGGATGAGCTGATTTTCGATGGCTGTTCTAAAGTTTTTAATGCAAGTGGTGAAATGACTCATCGGTTAGCCGCATTTAATGAACAAATCCAACAATGCCGCTTTAATGAATTAAAGATTGAACCTATGGTTAATCCGGCACCTGAATTACCGCCATTGCAGCAGGTATATCAGGCATTAGTCCTTTCAGTACATGATTACGTTCGCAAAAATGGCTTTCAAGGCGTGTTGTTAGGCTTATCTGGGGGGATTGACTCAGGCTTAACGTTGGCAATTGCTGTTGATGCATTGGGTAAAGATCATGTTCAGGCTGTTATGATGCCATTCCGCTATACATCTGAAATGAGTATAGAAGATGCTAAACAACAAGCTGATATGTTGGGTGTTGAGTTTAATGTGGTGTCGATCGAACCGATGTTTGATGCATTCATGGCACAATTTGAACCTCTGTTTGCCGGTACGACCAAAGATACCACCGAAGAGAATTTACAGGCGCGTTGCCGTGCCGTTATTCTGATGGCGATGTCTAATAAACGCCATCGTCTCGTGCTGACGACCAGTAATAAGAGTGAATCAGCGGTGGGATATTCCACATTGTATGGGGATATGGCGGGTGGTTTTAATGCGTTGAAAGATGTACCGAAAACATTGGTATTTGAATTAGCAAAATATCGTAATACCGTTTCGCCGGCGATACCTCAAAGAGTCATTGATCGTCCGCCATCGGCAGAATTGGCGCCTGGACAGCTTGATCAGGACAGTTTACCGCCTTATGACATTCTGGATGATATTCTGGAAGGTTATGTGGAACAGGATAAGTCGGTTGATGAGCTGGTGGCGGCAGGGTTTGATGAACAGATTGTACGTAAAGTGGTTCGTTTGGTTGATATTAACGAATATAAACGTCGTCAGGCTCCGGTGGGGCCGCGTATTACGCCCCGTAATTTTGGTAAAGACAGACGCTACCCGATTACCTCTGGTTTCGGCCGTAAAAACTGGTAACAACAGGAAAACTTCATGAAAAAGATTGATGCGATTATCAAACCTTTCAAACTAGATGATGTGCGTGAAGCTCTGGCGGAAGTGGGTATCACCGGAATGACGGTAACCGAGGTGAAAGGTTTTGGGCGCCAGAAAGGTCATACCGAGCTGTATCGCGGTGCAGAATATATGGTGGATTTTCTGCCAAAAGTGAAAATCGAAATTGTCGTGCCAGATGATATTGTCGATACCTGTGTTGAAACCATTATGCAGACGGCACAGACCGGGAAAATTGGTGATGGTAAAATCTTTGTATTCGATGTTGCCCGTGTTGTGCGTATTCGTACCGGTGAACAGGACGAAGAGGCGATTTAGATAATTCAACTTTGGGGGGTGGTAACAGGCAGATGAAAGGCCACCCTCTATAAAATCAAAGTATTAGCTGATATAAAGGATATTTAAAATAGAGTAAAAAGTCTGATGATATAATATAAAAATTAAATAAATATATTAATCAGCGATAATGAATGATATGGATAATTAAATGATTGTTTAGAAATACAATCATATAAATCAATTACTTTCAGGTTGGTTATATACAGTTTCGATAAAGAAATTTATCTTTTTAAAGTTAAGTATCACGATTAATACGAGTGATAATGTTTTTTCAACGGCTAATGTGTTTTAAAATCAATTAGCAATCTTTGACTTTACTATTTTCAATCTATATTTATTGTAAGAATTTGAGGCTATCTTTAAAAAACCGATTAAAATTGTATGTTGTATAATTTCTTTTTTCCCAGATATAGAAAGAGAATCAAGCGTTTTACCAATTATTTAAATTGATTATCTTTTTTAGGCTGATCAGTAGTATCTGTAAATTTCGTTTAATAATGTGGAGATATATATGATCGATTTTCATAGCTTTGACATTCACTTATCTCAAATTATGAATTGGCATTTTTCACCTGAAACAGGATCGCCATTTTGGCTCGAAAAACATAAAACATTAGATTTTGATCCATTGAAAGATGTACGTACTTTCTCTGATTTAATGCTATTTCCTGATATTGCTGATGAACTTCGGGATATTCCTATTGAAAGTTTAGTGCCACGCGGTTTGAAAGATGCTGTGATTGCCGGTGTATTTGAAAGCGGGGGAACGACAGGACGCCCTAAGCGAGTTGTCGTATTTGAAGAATGGCTAGAGCAGCTTGTCGCTTGGCGCGTGGGTGATATCGTTAATAAAGGTGCAATAAAGAATACTTTGGCGCTAGTCCCTTCTGGGCCTCATGTTATCGGAGCAATAAGCCGTCTTCGTGCTCGCGCTAATGGCGGACATTTCTTCACTGTAGATTTAGATCCACGTTGGGTTAAAAAGATGATCCAACAAGGTGATCTTGCCGGGATGGAGTCCTATTGCGAGCATATTATTGATCAGGCTGAAGATATTATTAATACACAAAATATTAGTTACTTAATTGTCACGCCGCCACTTTTAGAGCGAATGGTTAGGAGAGTGGAGTTGGTCAGTCATTTGAATAAGACTTTGGACCTTATTGCCTGGGGTGGAACTCACATGGACCCAGATACACAGGCATTTTTGCAATCCTCAGTTTTTCCTGATGTCAAAATAACAGCCAGTTATGGCAGTACAATGATATTGGGCGAATCTAAATCAAGAGATAATCAGGATTTTGAAGGGTCACCTATCTTTGACAGCTTTGCTCCTAACGTCCTGTTTGAAGTTATCGATCCACTGACGCAAAAACCGGTTCCTTTTGGGGAACGAGGTCGGGTTGTAATGAACTACATCAACAAGTTTGCTTTATTTCCTAATATTTTGGAGCGTGATACGGCGATGAGGATGCCAAGGATAGATGATTACCCAGGAGCTTCCGTTACGTTGGTGCGTCCTGTTGAGGAGATTTCTGGTCAGGCGGTAATAGAAGGGGTCTATTAATGCTAATCGATAGTGTGAAGCCTGACGTAAAAACAGCAATGGAGAACAAATTACAACAGGTGGAGGCTCTCGCACTGGGAGAATCTTATGTTACACGTCGGCGTGCGGCTGTTACCAACGTGTTAGATAAAGTGGTTGGAGAAACTGCGATAGCCCCTCCAGTTTATATTTGTGAAATTGTTCGCAAGATGAGAATTGCACCCCAACTGAGATTGGATGAAATTCATGCAGCAATGAAGAAGGCTGCAAAAATTTATTCCAGTGAGAATGTTGCCGGACTTTCTCCGGCAGAATATGTGCAATTGACACACCGTGTCATTGGGCTGCCAGCGGGCATTATCGAAAGGTCACTGATGGAAACGTCAGAAGTGCTTATGATGATGCCTGAGATAATCAAAGCCTCCATGCCACATGGTGCTGTTTGGGATGTGGATGATAACAGAGTTGCGGAAGGATGTGCTTTATTCAGCCGACGAGCGGATGTGCTGGCTGTTCTGACGGGTGGCAATGGGCCGGGAGCACATGCTTTATGGCCACAAGCCCTTGCTTTTGGGTATCGAATTTTAGTTAAGCCTTCTGTTCGTGAACCATTCACAGCTCAACGATTAGTTTCTTCGCTGACGCAGGCTGGACTCGGAAACTACGTTGCTCTGATACCAACAGATCATCAAGGTGCTGACGAAATAGTTTTTGCGGCAGACCTGTCTATTATTTATGGCGGGCAAGATGTCGTTAATAAATATCATTCGAATCCTAAAGTTTTAATACAAGGACCGGGGCATTCGAAAATTGTGGTGGGTTCAGATGTCAATATTGATGAAGCGGTTTCACTTGTTGCACAATCGGTTACTTCTCTTGGTGGTGCTGCATGTGTTTCTGCCAGCGCGGTATTAGTAGAAGGGGACCCTGTTGATTTTGGTAAACGTTTATTGGAAGCGTTTAATCAGATGAATGCCGAAGAGGTATTTCCATTAGGGTCATCGAATACCACGGCTTTATTACAGAAGTCGCTTTATCCTGAAAAGAATGAAGACCTTCGGCTGTTTGGTGAGCAAACATCATCAGGATATACCCTTAGACCTTACATTACTGTTGTCGATAATCCAATAGATCCTTTAATTCAACGCGAACTGCCATTTCCATGTGTCACTGTTGCACCTTATGACCGTTTGAAGAGTTCACAAATGCTATCAGATTCGTTAGTTGTCACTGTATTTTCGAAAAAGCCAGAAATTCTGGACGCTATTCTTAGTGATACGACCATCAGTAATGTTTATGTAGGAGATATTCCGACAACCTGGATGGCACCGCTTGTACCGCATGATGGATATTTGTCAGAATTTTTGATGCATAGCCGAGGGGTTCGTATTCAGAAGAATTGGCTTATTTGAAATGATAAAGGAAAATATGACGATATAAATCTATGCCAAAGACCAGTGACTGAATTGATCCACACTGAAAGATGAAGGGTATATACAAATACCGCGCCATGAATGACTTATAGTGCGGTGCTTTATTAAGTAATAATGAGTAACCCAATTTTTTGAAATTAAAAATATGTCAAAATAAAATATATCTATTATTTTAAAATTAAACGTCTAGACGATATTCATCATTATTTTATTTCCCAAAGGATACCAATGTATAGCTCATAATTAACCTGACTAATTTTAATGATGAGATTTAATGTATTCCAGAAAACATTCTATCTACTAATCATTTAATACTGATATGACTATCAGGTTATCTTATTATTTTTACGTCACTGATAAAGTTCAATATTTAACTGTTCGGAGTAAATGCTAATTTAAATTTTACCGATAAAGTCATCTGCTATATAGACAGTCAAATAACCGTAATAATAAGGAAACAATAAAATGGCACGAGTATATATAAACCCTAATCAGACTATTGATATTTATAAGAATGGCAGTATATTAGTTCCTGCTCATCAATCTCATATAACGATAAAAAACGTTAGCTTAGCGCTAGTTAAAGTGAGTGGCTATTGGGCATCCTTAGTTGGAAATTATACTCTGTATAATTCTATAGAGATCTACCCCGGCAGAAGTGAAATACTTATACCGCCTCCTAACCTTATTTACTACTATAAAGTTACAGCCACCAATCTCGCCAGTTATTTAAACGCAGAAATTGAAGTGGAGGTTGGGTCGAATAATAATCCTCTCTTGTAATTACACCCAAATGGGACTTAAGAGTTAACTATATAAAAAGGCTTAGCTTAAAATTAGCGGAGAGTGTCGCAAGATATTCTCTGCTAATATCAAATGTGAGATAATCGGTCTGAATTTAAGACTATTGGCTTTATATCTCAGATATAATCCTTTATTTTCAGCATGATATCAAACCGCTCATTTTGTCATCCTGAAAATTCTGCTCTATCTGCATTCTGCGGCTACAGGAAGATCGTAACGAGCCATAACATGATTTTCCGGAAAGAGAGAGCCAGATGATTATCTTATTTTAATCTATTTCGGGGCCCAGCCTAGTATTAATAGTGACAACAATAAAATAAGAGAAAAATAATTTATGTATGTTAAATATAAATTTTTGATATATTTTAGATTCCAAAGTGTTGAATTAATTATTGCTAATAACAATAAAAAAACGGTTAACATTATAAATAATAAGAATACTCCATTGCTATTTTTATGAACTAGGCTGTTATTTGTGTGAATCGCGAAAAATTATCTTTGTAATAAATATTTTAATATGTTTTCTATGAAATGATATTATTTGATATTTTTTAGGACTAACGATTTAATTGTATTAATGAGGATAGCGAGCGTGTGTTTTATTAATATGGAGAACCCGATGAAATTCCAGAACACGGTTGTTTAGATATTCTTGTCCAAATGCCAGGATATTCAGTTTGGAATTTAAAACAGAAAAAGTTATAGGATGAAATAGAAATAAAAGAAAAATAGTTTCCAGATATTAAATATAAATTTGGGGATATATTTCCGACTCGAAAATATTGAACTGCTTATTACTGCCAATGATACAAAAACGGTTAACCTTATAATTAATAAGAACACAGTATTCTCTTTTCCCTGGACTAGACTTTGATTGGCATGAATTGCAGGAGACTATTTCTACAACAATTCAATATGTTGATTATAAAATAACATTATTTAATTTAAGGAAAGTATATGAGTCACAAGAATGATTTTAAGGCTTTTTCTATTAGCAATAATGCAAATGTCATTAGCCAAGAAAAATATGAACAAAACCAGGGTTTGCAGACAGGATTTTCTCCGGAGAATGTTCCCACACACTTGTTAAATAAGGTGTTACGTCAATCGTCAACCATATCATCTGTCGTCGCTGATTTTATCGCGACGGGATCTGGCAATGATGTTCTGGATGATGGAAATGTAGCCAAACTTACCGATCAATTAAATAAAGCGATAGAGCAAAAAATTACAACAGATATTCCCAGTGCTTCATTAACACAAAAAGGTGTTGTTCAGCTTACAAATGTGATTGGCAATAGTGACACATTGGCGGCTACACAAAAGCTTGTTCAGGAGGTAATAAATTCATTACGTGAAGAGATTAATATACCTGTGGGTTCTCCTATTCCTTGGCCGTTACCCCATCCACCTTTCGGTTATTTCATTTGTAATGGCTCACCTTTTAATAAATTACAGTATCCGAAGTTAGCGGAGGCTTATCCTGGCGGTAGATTACCTGATTTAAGAGGAGAATTTATCCGCGGATGGGATGATAATCGAGGTGTTGATGGTGGTCGTGGGCTTTTATCTTGGCAGGGAGATGCAATCAGAAATATTACAGGGTCAACTCAAGTTATACATGCTCAGATGGGCGGTGCTCCCCAGACGCCTATTTTGAGTGGGGTCATGGCATCGTCGCGATATGCTACGGCAGATACACGTTCAGCAAATGGCGGCAGTAGTACTGATCTTACATATTTTGACATTGATGCATCAAGACAAGTCCCAACCGCTCACGAAAATAGGCCCCGCAACGTAGCATTTAACTACATCGTAAGGGCAGCATAATTCTAGTGGCTGTAGTGGCTGTAGTGGCTGTAGTGGCTGTAGTGGCTGTAGTGGCATAGCCAAAGAAGCAGTAGAATCTGCCGGTATTGGTGGCGCTGTCGGCGGTAAAGCTGCGGTTGTTTCGATTGTTGGGAAGAATAAACAACCTTATCAGCCGAATAGGGGTGTTGTTGGTATGTTGGTAATATGGGGAATTTATTTCCCCTTTATTAATTCAAAATATTCTCACTCCGCGATCTCACCGTATCTTCATAATGAGTTTGAGCACCAGTAAATTGCAGCTAATGTTAGCCGAAAAACGCGATAAATACAGATTTGTGATATTTCACATGTGGGTTGCTGCAATAAGAATCTTGTGACTTAGCCGCGGGAGCAAGTCATGGCATAAACCGATAACCAATGCCGGTTTCAGTCAGTAAATGTTTTGGTCTGGTTGGGTCGGTTTCCAATTTTTGCCGCAGATGCCCCATATAAATCCGTAAATAATGGTTATGTTCAACATAATTAGGGCCCCAAACTTGATTGAGTAATTGGCGTTGGGTGAGTACTTTGCCGCTATTCGCTAATAATTCACCTAGTAACCGGAATTCAATCGGGGTGAGATGCAGTTCTTCATCGTTTTTGGTAATTCGGCGGTTAACCAGATCGACAACTACATCAGAAAAATGGATGATCGATTCTTCTTTATTGGTTCTGGCAAAACGGCGTAAAGCAACTCGGACTCTTGCCAACAGTTCACTGATGCCAAAAGGTTTACTCAGGTAGTCATCAGCGCCGACATCCAATGCCGCAACTTTATCCGCTTCTTTATCGCGGGCAGAGAGAACAATAACGGGAATTGAGCTCCATTGGCGCAGATCACGGATCAGGTTGATACCGTCACCATCCGGCAAGCCTAAATCAAGAATAATTAAATCAGGCTTACGAGTTCCTGCTTCAATCAGGCCCCGTTTCAGCGTATCACTGTCAAATACGCGATAGCCTTCACCTTCCAACGCTAGCCGGACAAAGCGTCGGATCTCTTTTTCATCTTCAATAATCAAAATAGTGTTATTGTTGGTAATAATCACATCTCCTCAGTAATAATTTCTGGTGGTTTCTCTAACGGTAGAACAAAGTGAAAACTTGCTCCACCCTTTTCGTTATTGGTCGCCCAAATCTTTCCTTTGTGAATGTCAATAATTGCCCGGCAAATTGCCAATCCAAGGCCCACGCCCGGAATGGCAGATTCTTTACGAGCGCGGGAGAATTTATCGAAAATTAACTGTTCTTGCTCCGGTGGAATGCCTTTACCTGCATCCCAAACTTCAATACGAATTTGATTTTTTTCTGTTGTCGCTTTAATGCCCAGTGGTGTTTGCTCATCAGTATATTTAATTGCGTTTTCCAACAGGTTGATAAATACCCGTTCCAGTAAACTGGCATCACAATGCAACAGTAAATCGGATGGCAGGGAAACCGCGACTGGGTGACGATTGAGTGCATATTCCAGTGAACGTAAGGTACTGCCGACGATCTCTTCTAGCGATTGCCATTCCAGATTGAGCTGAATTCCTCCCGATTGGATACGCGCCATGTCCAGTAAGTTATTGACCAAACGGGAAGTGCTGAGAATTTGTTGGCGGATCTGATTCACCTGTTTGGTATGTGGAGAGCCTTCGGCCGATAAATCCAACATCAGGATTTCTGCTTGTCCGAACAGGACTGTCAGCGGTGTACGTAAATCATGAGACAGGGCCGCCAGAAGCGAGTTACGTAACTGTTCCCTTTCTGTATCCAGTTTAGCGGATTCTGCCCGGCGTGAGAGTTGCAATCTTTCCAGTGCATTGGCGATCAGGCCGGTAAATGTTTGCAGCAATCGCTGTTGTTCAGGGATCAGTAATTGGCGCAAATAGGATGGCTCAATAGCCAATACAGCCAGTGTCTGAGAAGGTGTAGCGATAGGCTGTAGTTGGTAAGGTACACTGGGTAGGGTATCTGTTCCCGCTCCGGCCGGCAGATTTTTATCAAAACTCCATTTTGCAATGGCATCATCAATCAGCATATGACCGCCATTATTGGTCGTCAGTTGATATAAATTGCCATCGTCGTTGGGTAAAAAGAGGCCGGTTTTAGCCTGAAAACTATTGGCAAGAAAATGGTAGCTGGTACGGGCAATATCTTCTTCATTTAGCGCCCGGCTTAGTTCACGGGTCATTTCATAGAGATTGCGGGTTCGTTGTTCGCGGTAACGGGCAATTCGCGCTTGATATCTCATTCCCGCTGTTAAGTTTCCAACGACCACACCCACGATCAGCATGACACTAAAAGTCAGCAGATACTGCATATCGGTAACAGCAAGAGACCAATGAGGCTGTACAAAGAAGATATCGAAACTAATGACATTAATAAAAGCGGCAAAGATTGATGGTCGGCGTCCGTAAAATAGCGCAATGATGACGACGCCAAGCAGATAAAGCGTGACAAGATTGGCTTTATCAAGGGTCAGCAAGAATGTTCGGGAGAACAAGGTGATAAGGGTACAGAGCACAATAGCGATCAGGCAGCCCTGAATCTGTACTCGCCATTTTTCACTTACAGAGCGATTGTCTTGTTCTTTATCCCAGTGGCTGCGTTCTTCTAATGCGACAATGACCAGATCCAAATCTGGCCCTAGTTTCCCCAGTCGGTCAGCAAAACCTGGACGCCATTGCCAGCCAAATAACTTCTGTTTGGATGTACAGCGACGGCCTATCAGAATTTTGCCGAGGTTATGTTCTCTGGCATAACGTAATACGGCTTTTTCTTTGCTTGGATCGGAAAGTGTCGCGGTTTCAGCTCCCAATTCATGCGCTAATCTGAGTGCTTTTAAAATAGTGCGCCGTTTACCTTCGGGTAATTGGTACAGTTTTGGGGTTTCAACATAGATTGCATGCCAGATACAGCCTAATCGGGCCGCAAGGCGAGCGGCAGTGCGGATGAGCTTTTCATTACCTGAGCTGTTACCAATGCATAGTAGGAGATTATCACGGGTATGCCAGACGGGTTCATGCCCTTGTGTGTCGCGGAAAGCCCGCATTTGATCATCAACGCGATCAGCTGTCCGGCGCAAAGCGAGCTCTCGCAATGCAATCAAATTACCTTTGCGAAAAAAGTTTTCAATAGCACGTTCTGCTTGGCTAGGAATATATACCTTACCTTCATTGAGCCGCTGGCGCAGATCATCTGGGGGCAGATCAACTAAGACAATTTCATTCGCCTGATCAAAGATATGATCTGGGATGGTTTCCCTGACCCGGATACCGGTAATATCCCCCACAACATCATTGAGGCTTTCCAGATGCTGAACGTTGATGGTAGTCAGTACATCTATGCCAGCCTCAAGTAGTTCTTCAACGTCCTGCCAGCGTTTGGGGTGACGGCTGGTGTGAGGATTACTGAATGCCAACTCATCCATCAAGATGATCGCCGGGTGGCGGGCAATGGCGGCATCAAGATCAAAGACGCTGATTCTGCGTCGTCGGTAGTAGATCTGTTTCAGTGGCAGTTGCGGCAGACCATCAAGTAAAGCGGCTGTTCCTTGCCGCTCATGGGTTTCTACTACGCCGATAACCACATCCAGCCCTTGAGCACGCAATCTTTGCGCTTCCTGCAACATGGCATAGGTTTTTCCCACACCAGCGCAGGCACCGAAAAATATTTTTAATTTACCGCGCTGTTTCTCGTTAACCAGTGTCAGTAATTCATCCGGGTCAGGGCGTTGTGGTTCGTGTTGATCCATGTTCAGCCTTTCTGTTTTTTCTTTTGCAAATGATCAAGGGCAAGATTAAGTTTTAACACATTAATCACTGGCTCACCGAGGAATTCCGATGGTGGTGGCTCAATATTATCCCTGATTAATTGTTTTATCACTTTAACGGGTAAATGGCGTGCATCAGCGACTCTTTGTGCTTGAAAGTCAGCGGCTGCGGGTGAAATGTGAGGATCAAGGCCGCTAGCGGATGCGGTGACCAGATCAACCGGCACAGGAATGTCTGATTGACGGTTAAATTGACGCAGTTGCTCAACTCTGCGTTTGATTTCATCATCCAATATCGGGTTGGAAGCCGCTAAATTGCTGCCGCCAGAGGACAGCGTGTTATAGGGATAATCTACGGTAGCAGAAGGGCGCCCCTGAAAATAGATCGCTTTAGTGAAGGGTTGACCAATCAGTTCAGAGCCAACGGTTTGACCATCTTGTTTTACCATTGAGCCTTGTGCTTGATAAGGGAACATCAGTTCTGACAAACCTGTTGCCAGCAATGGATAAGCTACGCCGGTAATCAGTGTCAGAAATATCAACAACACAACAGAGGAACGTAACCAAATCATTTTCATCACCTTTATTGAAGTATCAGCAAAGTCAGCAACATATCTATCAGTTTGATGCCGATGAAAGGCGCTATCAGACCACCCAGACCATAAATCCACAGGTTGCGGCGTAAAAGTGACAATGCATTCATGGGTCGGTAGCTCACGCCTTTTAGAGCTAGTGGGATCAAGAAAACAATAATCAGTGCATTAAAGATAACTGTCGATAAAACCGCCGAAGTAGGCGAGTGCAGGTGCATGATATTCAAGACATTTAATTGTGGGTAAGTGACGGCAAACGCCGCCGGGATAATGGCAAAATATTTTGCGATATCATTGGCGATACTGAATGTGGTCAGCGAGCCCCGTGTCATCAGCATCTGTTTACCGATATGGACAACTTCAATCAGTTTGGTTGGGTTGGAATCCAGATCCACCATATTGCCTGCTTCTTTGGCTGCTTGAGTGCCTGAATTCATAGCAACGGCAACATCGGCCTGAGCAAGAGCAGGAGCATCGTTAGTGCCATCACCTGTCATGGCGACCAGACGCCCTTCGGATTGATATTGGCGGATCAGGGCTAGTTTGGCTTCAGGGGTAGCTTCCGCCAGAAAATCATCTACCCCGGCTTCTGCGGCAATCGCAGCTGCGGTCAGACGGTTATCGCCGGTAATCATAACGGTCTTGATTCCCATACGGCGCATTTCACTGAACCGCTCTTTAATGCCGCCTTTTACGATGTCTTTTAGTGCGACAACTCCCAGTACCTGTTGATTTTCTGCGACAACCAGCGGGGTACCCCCTTTACGTGCCACTGTCTGTACCAAAATTTCCACTGCTTCTGGGAATTTTCCGTGATTGACTTCAATATGGCGGCGGATGGCATCGACAGCGCCTTTGCGGATCATGCGGTTTTCTACATTAACACCACTCATTCGAGTCATGGCAGAGAAAGGTACAAAAGTTGCGTTCAGTGAGCGCAGATCACGTTCACGCAGATTGAATCGCTGTTTTGCCAGAATGACAATGCTGCGGCCTTCTGGTGTTTCATCGGCTAAAGAAGAGAGTTGGGCGGCATCTGCCAACCGCTGTTCTGTTATGCCCGGTACGGGCAGAAACTGAGAGGCTTGGCGATTTCCCAAAGTGATGGTCCCCGTTTTATCCAGTAGCAGCACATCCACATCACCCGCTGCTTCAACGGCTCGTCCGCTGGTGGCAATAACATTCGCGCTTAACATGCGGCTCATGCCTGCGACACCGATGGCAGAAAGTAAACCGCCAATGGTGGTAGGAATAAGACAGACTAATAACGCTATCAATACCGTGACAGTGATAGGTTGGCCAGAATGGTTAATCTCCACGCTGAATATTGAAAATGGTAGCAGGGTGACACACACCAATAGAAAGATAATTGTCAGAGCCGTCAACAGGATAGTCAGTGCGATCTCGTTTGGGGTTTTACGACGTTTAGCCCCTTCCACCATTGAAATCATGCGGTCAAGAAAAGTTTCACCGGGATTAACTGAACATTCGACCACCAGCCAGTCAGATAGTACATGGGTGCCGCCAGTCACAGAGGAAAAATCACCGCCAGATTCGCGGATAACTGGGGCAGATTCTCCGGTGATTGCACTTTCGTCAACAGAAGCGCCACCTTCGATAACTTCACCATCGCAAGGGATAGTTTCACCTGCTTCAATAATGACGATGTCCCCTTTGCGTAGGCTGTCAGAAGGGACTTTTTCTCTGGAACCATTACGTTTGGTTGAAGTGAGCTTAGTTGCCCAACTGGTTTTTCTTACCCCTTTAAGGCTGGCCGCCTGAGCTTTGCTTCTGCCTTCTGCCAGCGCTTCGGCACAGTTAGCGAATAACACAGTAAACCACAGCCATAAGGCAATGCTACCGGTGAACAATGCATTTCCCTTAAATTGACCCGCTAACATGGCAATCCATAAAATGGTGGTTAACCCACTGCCTAGATAGACGACAAACATCACTGGGTTACGCCATTGTGCAGCCGGATGACATTTTTTGACTGAATCAATCAGGGCATTACGAATCAAAACGGGCTCGAATAATGTCTGTTGCTTGTTGGTCATGGTATTCCTCTCTTTGGCGCTTACCGGGCCATTAGCCAGATTTGTAAATGTTCAATTACCGGGCCAAGGATCAGAGCCGGAATAAAAGTCAACGCACCGATTAGCATGATGGTCAAAATCAATAGACTGATAAACAGTGGGCCATAGGTGGGGAGTGTACCGTTGCTGGCAGGCTGGCGTTTTTTTACGACCAAAGAACCGGCAATAGCAAGTACTGGCAGGATCATGCCAAAGCGACCCAAAAATAGGATGATGGCTAGCAACAGGTTGTAGAACATGCTGTTGGTACTGAGGCCCGCGAAAGCACTGCCATTATTGTTGGCAGCAGAGGAGAGGGCATAGAGCACTTCACT
Source organism: Photorhabdus antumapuensis (assembly GCF_020387775.1). NCBI lineage: Bacteria > Pseudomonadati > Pseudomonadota > Gammaproteobacteria > Enterobacterales > Morganellaceae > Photorhabdus > Photorhabdus antumapuensis. The sequence continues at coordinate 68,625 of NZ_JAHZMK010000007.1, read as the reverse complement.
GAAACCGTGAGCGCCGGGGTTCAGAATACCGGCACGTCCACTGGTGGTGGATATGGTAAGGGCTGTTCCTAAAAGAGCCAGTGTAGGGGTAACCAGAATCGCCAGTGCCACCATTTTCATCTCGAATACTTCGATTTTTTTACCGAGATATTCAGGCGCACGGCCTATCATTAAACCGGCGATAAAAACGGTCAGCAGAACGAACAGTAACATACCATATAAACCAGAACCCACACCGCCAAACACCACTTCGCCAGTTTGTATCAACCACATTGGGATCATGCCGCCAAGAGCAGTAAAAGAATCATGCATAGCGTTGACTGCCCCACAGGAAGCGGCGGTTGTGACGACGGCATAAATTGAGGTTGCGAGGATGCCAAAGCGATTCTCTTTACCTTCCATATTGATATTACTGTTGGCACCTAACAGACTGAAATGGGGATTCCCTTTCAGTTCGGCATACATGACGCCTACGGTGGCAACGACAAAGATGATACTCATTGCCCACAATAAAACATGCCCCTGACGGTTATCACCAACCACTTGCCCAAAGGCAAAACAGAGTGCACAAGGGATCAAGAAGATAGACAGTATTTGAATGAAGTTGCTGATAGCGGTTGGATTTTCAAAGGGGTGTGATGAGTTAGCACCAAAGAATCCACCCCCATTGGTGCCCAATAATTTGATGGTTTCCTGTGAAGCGACGGGCCCCATCGGGATCAATTGCGGTTGGCCTTCAATGGTATGAGCTAATTGATAGGGTTCGAAATTCTGAATCACTCCCTGACTGACAAAAACTAGCGCGATAACTATAGACAGCGGTAATAGCAAATAAAGTGTGATACGTGTGATATCAACCCAGGCGTTTCCTACGGTGTTGACACTATGACGGGAAAATGCGCGTATCAACGCAAATGCCACCGCAATACCGGTCGCTGCGGAAAGAAAGTTCTGCACGGTTAGACCTGTCATTTGGCTAAGGTAGCTTAGTGTGTTTTCTCCACTGTATGCCTGCCAATCCGTATTGGTGATAAAGCTGATTGCTGTATTCAGCGCCAGGTCCCATTTGAGTCCTGGGAAATGTTCGGGATTAAGGGGGAGGGCTTGTTGTGTGACTAAGAGCGTTAATAGCAGTAATAGTCCGGTCAGATTAAAAATAATGATAGCTAATGCGTATTGCCACCAGTTCATTTCTTTAACTGTGCCGCCGGGTTTCTGTAAACCACAGCAACGCCAAAGGCCAGATTCTGCTTTAGTCAGCCCGCGCGGAATATTACCGTCGATCATGTTGGCGATAATGTTTCCGAGTGGTTTTGCCAGTACCATCAAAATCAATAAGAAACTGGTGATCAATAAAAAAGCGGATGCGGCCATTTAAAAATCCTCCGCATGGAGTAGCGCATAAATCAGATAAACCAGTAACAGAGCTACTAATAACGCGCCGGAAATGAAGAATATGTTCACTGCTTATCTCCTGAAAACTTGGATAGATAAAGATTAGGGAAGGAGATGCAAAGAAGCTGATAAAAGAGTGAATGAATGTGTAAAAAAAATATAAAAATGACAATTATACCCTTCATCTTTCAAACTGCTGCTTTGTTGGCTGCTTT
>NZ_JAHZMK010000007.1:16390-67001 GCF_020387775.1 Photorhabdus antumapuensis | reverse complement strand
TCGAAATCTATTAGGTATATGAATTTTTTTAAAAAATATTTAATTAATCTATGGCTTTTTTTCGGGAAAAATAAGCCATAGATTTTCGTCAATTTAAAGAGTTGACTATTTCTTCAAATGTTGTATTTGAGTCTATTCCCTGATAGAAGCCATTTTCGACATGCATTGGCGTAATTATATTGGTATTTTCCAATATTGGTTTATTGTTAAAGAAAACAGATAGTTTTTTTCCTACGTTTTGCTTTATAAGGAGATTAAATGGTTTACTGCAATGAGAGTTGTTTTTTACTTTGATGAAAATGGAATAGTAATTATCCCTTTTTTTCGGGGTGATTTCCTCTATACATAATGGAGTCAAACGAAAAGTTTCGCCATTTGCTTTATAGTCAATAGAAAAAGAATGTTTTTTGGAGACACAACCTGAAATATTTGTTATTAATATCAATAATATAACAGTTAATACCTTCATCTTTTCTCCTATTATCTGTTATAGTTAATCCATGAGCATGGAAAAATAGTATGGTGCAAAGGCTTACATTATTTTCCCATGTTCATATAATAATTTTCAATGAAAATTTTCATATTGGCAATCCTTACTTTTATTGCCAGAGTCAAGCGGTTATTTTCAAATGTCCATATCGTTCTCCGTAGGCATTTTTTTATTTTTTCCAATAGGATTATCTATTGAGCCCAATCCATTCCCTGATTGTTAATAAAATGTTCATAATTTGTTTGTAATATTACATCTTTACTCTATTTTATGTAATAAAATTACATAAAATAGAAAATATAGCGATAATAACGGCTTAAAAGTGGTCATATAAGTGGTAAATTTTCATTTTTTGCGATAAAATTTTAAACAATTTACAAATTGATTATTTTTAAGATTCTGCGGAAAAGTGGAATCATTTTAAGGAGGACTAATATGTCTTCATATCGTGAGTATCCTTGGTATCAGGTTCTTTTGCGTCGTATTGGTGCTGTTACTTTCGGTATCTTGGTGTTTCCGGTTATGTTGTTTCGTCGTGATCGCGTCCGTTTTTACAGTTATTTGTATCGTATTTGGGTAAAAACCAGCGATAAACCCGTATGGTTAAAACAATCAGAGCAGGTTATGACAGTCAGAAGTAGCTGACAACTGACAATTGGAGGCAGGTAACGGTATATTATTGTCATACAATCAATACACAGGACGAATATGATGCGTAATATTGAGCTGGAAAATGTGATTAACCAAGAGCTGAAAATTGACGAGTTTCAGGATTATGCCCCCAATGGTTTACAAGTTGAAGGGCGTGCTCATATTCAGCGAGTTGTTACTGGTGTTACTGCTTGTCAGGCTTTATTGGATGAAGCGGTTCGTCATCAGGCTGATGCCATCATCGTTCATCATGGCTATTTTTGGAAAAATGAGCCAACAGTGATTCGTGGTATGAAACGTAATCGCCTGAAAACTTTGCTCTGTAATGATATAAATTTATATGGTTATCATCTGCCCCTTGATGCCCATCCATCACTGGGAAATAACGTGCAATTAGCCCATCAGATCGGCGCGAAAGTCGTTGGATTAATTGATGCATTTGTGCCGCATGGGGAATTTGAACAGCCGATAACATCGGTGGAGTTAACTTCACGTATTGAACAGGCGCTTGGTCGCAAAGCGTTTCATGTCGGTGACAATGCACCTGCGGAGATTCGTACTCTTGCTTGGTGTACTGGCGGTGGTCAGAGTTTTATTCAACAAGCGGCTGAATTTGGTGTTGATGCTTTCATTACCGGTGAAGTGTCAGAGCAGACGGTTCATATTGCCCGTGAAATGGGGCTACATTTTTATGCCGCGGGCCATCATGCTACTGAACGTTATGGTATTAAGGCGTTGGGTGAATGGTTGGCTGATAATCATGGGTTGGACGTGACTTTTATCGATATTCCAAATCCGGCTTGATCACGTTTTCCTAAGGCGGAAATAAACGAAGCCCACTAATTGTGGGCTTCAAAGCTTTTGACAGGCTTTTCATAATTAACGTTTTTTTGTCAATAACGTTATTCTATCCGATTCATAGAATTGTGAATTTTGATCCTGGTGATCTCGCTACACACGCAAATAGAGGCTACGTTTGATAATTTAGAGAGCAAGTCTCTAGTACCTACTCTTGGATAAAGAGCATACACAAGGAAGGTGATGAGATCAATCTGGATCAGTGGTTCGCCAGCTCGAAAACCTGCTATTGCTGCGGTCATTAAAGTGCCGGAAATGCCGCTGTATAAGCGGATCTGGCAATGCCCTTGCTGTGGTGTTGAACATGACTGCGATATCAATGCGGCGCTCAACATACAGTGCAAGGGCACAACAGAATTACAGGCGGTGGGACTCGTCGTTTCTGCCCACGGAGGCCAGCGTAAATCCGTCATATCGACGGTTGCGGCCTGAGAAGTGGGAAGTCTCGCCGTTTGCGGCGGGGAGCAGTCACAGCTTTGCCCTTATCGTAATCAGATTTTATTATTATTTTTCCAACTGGCTTCCGAAATCACGTTTTGTGTAGCCGGTGTAGAGTTGACGTGGGCGAGCGATTTTCACGCCAGCATCATGCATTTCATTCCAGTGAGCGATCCAGCCGATAGTACGGGCAATGGCGAAAATAACAGTGAACATGGTGGATGGAATACCCATCGCTTTCAGGATAATGCCTGAGTAGAAATCCACGTTTGGATACAGTTTCTTCTCAATAAAGTAGGGGTCGTGTAGAGCGATACGTTCAAGCTCCATAGCAACTTCCAGCAGGCTGTCATTCAGGCCGAGTTCATCTAGCACTTCATGGCAGGTTTCACGCATGACGGTTGCACGAGGATCATAGTTTTTGTAAACACGATGACCAAATCCCATCAGACGGAAAGCATCATTCTTATCTTTGGCACGTTTAATAAATTCCGGAATATGTTCAACCGACTGAATTTCTTCCAGCATACGCAGACAAGCTTCGTTTGCGCCGCCATGAGCAGGCCCCCAAAGAGAAGCGATACCTGCGGCAATACAGGCAAATGGGTTAGCACCGGAGGAACCTGCGGTACGTACTGTCGAGGTAGACGCGTTCTGTTCATGGTCCGCGTGTAGGATAAAGATGCGATCCATGGCACGTTCCAGTACTGGGTTCACTTTATATTCTTCACATGGTGTAGAGAACATCATGTTTAGGAAGTTGCCTGCATAGGAGAGGTCATTGCGTGGATAAACGAATGGCTGACCAATAGAGTATTTGTAGCACATGGCGGCCACTGTCGGCATTTTTGACAGCAGGCGGTATGCGGTAATGTCACGGTGACGTGGATTGTTCACATCCAGGGCATCATGATAGAAAGCAGCCAGAGCACCAGTAACACCGCACAGTACGGCCATTGGGTGCGAATCACGGCGGAAGCCGTTGAACAGGCGATGGATCTGTTCGTGAATCATGGTGTGGCGGGTAATGGTTTTTTGGAATTTATCAAACTGTTCTTGTGTTGGTGTTTCACCATACAGCAGGATATAGCAGACTTCCAGATAAGTGGATTTTGTCGCTAGCTGGTCGATAGGGAAACCACGGTGCAACAATACACCTTCGTTACCATCAATGTAGGTGATCTTGGATTCGCAAGATGCGGTAGAAGTAAAACCAGGATCGTAGGTATAGAAACCTTGGGAGCCGAGAGTACGAACGTCGATGACTTTAGACCCAAGGGTCGGTGTTAGCACGTCCAATTCAATAGCAACTGAACCATTTGGGGTTAGAGTTGCTTTGTTATCTGCCATTACAGTCTCCTTAGCGCTTTCATTTTTATAACTCTTAACAACCACGGCAGAAAGACACCGTATAGAATCTATCTTATCAGGCTATTTTATCGACCATTCTTTGTCATCAAGAACGGGCTTGGACGGTGCTCTGACAAAAGCGGTCACTTTTGAATGCACTTTGGTGTGGCCCGCGCCGGTGAGCGATTTGTGAATGAACCGCCTCTTACAGACTGTGCGCATACTCCGGTTGCTGTGCAATCTGTGTTCCCAATTTATTGACAAGAATGGCCTACACCTATGATGTCTGGTGGAATAGGTTCTTATACTGCGTCCCCTGACACTGTACTACCGGGGAAAAACTGAAATCAGGCCAATATCACATTTAAGGCTGAAATCTCACCCTGGACGACAATGGTTTTTAGATTGTTAGCGAATTTTTGAGAGTTATGTTTTATGCATTGACTACAAAAATGATTATGATTCGTGTGGACTATACAGTTACATAACTTTAGCTTTTCTTGAGGTCTTTCCTCTTATCAAAAATCAATCTCAAAAGTGTTTTCAACCATATATGTAAGATAAATGTTTAAAGTTTGTCAAACAAGATAATTAATTTTGTGCAATATGTTTGAATCGTGATCTTAATCACTGTTCAGTGGAAATGTAGCTAATCATATTGTGTTGTAATTGTAATAATAATGTGAAGCACATATACTGCCGCCAGGTCTCCGGATTACCCTGCTGTAGGAGCACCCAGCGTAACTAAATCACAACATTCTTTAACATGAAGGATCTATCGTTTGATTGAATGTTGTGTCTTTGTATCCTCTTATCGCTGTCTGATTTCCGCCCAGGTCCGGAGGAAGGAAAATAATAAAAGAGCTGTGTGGGCAAAATTGTGAAAAAACAAAGACCTGTCAACCTTGATTTGCAGACGATACACTTTCCAGTCTCTGCAATAGCCTCGATCTTGCACCGTGTCTCCGGCGTCATTACTTTCGTAGCAGTAGGAATTCTCCTCTGGTTGTTAGGAATGTCTCTCTCCTCGCAAGAAGGGTTTCAGCAAGCCGCCGATATTATGACGGGATTTTTCGCTAAGTTTATTGTGTGGGGCATTCTGACCGCACTGGCTTATCATATCTGTGGTGGTGTCCGTCATATGCTGATGGATTTCGGCTACTTGGAAGAAAACTTAGCGGTCGGTAGTCTCTCTGCCAAAGTGGCAATCGGGATTGCTGTTATTCTGTCGATTCTGGCTGGAGTACTGGTATGGTAAGTAACGCATCTGCATTGGGTCGCACGGGTATCCATGATTGGCTATTATTGCGCGCGTCCGCAATGATTATTGTTTTATATGTTCTTTATATGCTGGGCTTTGTCGTTACAACGTCGGATATCACCTATGAAGTCTGGCGGGGTTTCTTCGCTTCATCCATCACTAAAGTCTTCACTGTGCTGGCACTGTTTTCCATTCTGGCTCACGCTTGGATTGGGATGTGGCAAGTACTCACTGACTATGTAAAGCCGTTGGCACTGCGTTTAATGCTGCAATTGGCGATTATCGTTGTACTGATGGCTTACTTGATTTATGGAACAATTGTGGTGTGGGGTGTATAGATGAAACTGCCAGTAAGAGAGTTTGATGCAGTCGTTATTGGTGCGGGTGGCGCTGGCATGCGCGCTGCACTACAAATTTCACAAATGGGATTATCCTGTGCTTTGATTTCCAAAGTATTTCCAACCCGTTCTCATACTGTATCCGCGCAGGGGGGGATCACCGTTGCGTTGGGTAACTCCCATGACGATAACTGGGAATGGCACATGTATGACACGGTGAAAGGCTCCGACTATATCGGTGACCAGGATGCGATTGAGTACATGTGTAAGACCGGGCCCGAGGCAATTCTGGAACTGGAACACATGGGGTTGCCATTTTCGCGTTTGGATGACGGTCGTATTTATCAACGTCCATTCGGTGGCCAGTCAAGAAACTTTGGTGGTGAACAAGCTGCACGTACCGCCGCGGCGGCAGACCGTACCGGCCATGCCTTGTTGCATACGCTGTATCAGCAGAACTTAAAAAATCACACCACTATTTTTTCCGAATGGTATTCGTTGGATTTGGTTAAAAATCAGGATGGCAGTATTGTGGGTTGTACCGCGATCTGTATTGAAACCGGTGAAGTGGTTTATTTCAAAGCGAAGGCCACTATTCTGGCAACGGGTGGTGCAGGTCGTATTTATCAATCAACAACTAACGCCCACATTAACACTGGTGATGGTGTCGGTATGGCGCTGCGTGCGGGTGTACCTGTACAGGATATGGAAATGTGGCAATTCCACCCAACCGGTATTGCCGGGGCAGGTGTTCTGGTAACAGAAGGCTGCCGTGGTGAAGGTGGTTATTTGCTGAATAAAGATGGCGAGCGCTTTATGGAGCGTTACGCGCCAAATGCTAAAGATTTGGCTGGTCGTGATGTAGTGGCACGTTCCATTATGATCGAAATTCGCGAAGGCCGTGGTTGTGAGGGTCCTTGGGGGCCTCATGCTAAGCTGAAATTGGATCATTTGGGCAAAGAAGTGCTGGAATCTCGTCTGCCGGGTATTCTTGAATTATCTCGTACTTTCGCCCACGTTGATCCGGTAAAAGAACCTATTCCGGTTATTCCAACTTGTCACTATATGATGGGGGGAATCCCAACTAAAGTGACCGGTCAAGCACTGACTATTAACGAGAAAGGCGAAGATGTGGTTATTCCGGGCCTGTTTGCTGTCGGTGAAATTGCCTGTGTATCAGTCCATGGCGCAAACCGTTTGGGTGGTAACTCGCTGCTGGATTTGGTGGTGTTTGGCCGTTCTGCCGGTTTGCACCTGAAAGAATCGTTGATGGAGCAGGGTACTAGCCGTGAAGCCAGCGAATCGGATATTGAAATATCCTTGCAACGTCTAAACCGTTGGAATAATACCCGTACGGGTGAAGATCCAGTTAGAATTCGTAAAGATTTACAAGCGTGTATGCAGAACAACTTCTCGGTATTCCGTGAAGGTGATGCAATGGCGAAGGGTTTAGCAGAACTGAAAGTTATCCGTGAACGTCTGAAAAGTGCACGTTTGGATGATACTTCATCAGAGTTTAATACCCAACGTATTGAGTGTCTGGAGCTTGATAACCTGATAGAAACGGCATTTTCTACGGCTGTTGCCGCTAACTTTCGTACGGAGAGTCGCGGTGCTCATAGCCGTTTCGACTATCCGGATCGTGATGATGCGAACTGGTTATGCCATACCCTCTATCTACCGCAAACTGAGACCATGACTCGTCGTGATGTCAACATGCAGCCAAAGCTGCGTGAAGCATTCCCGCCGAAAGCGCGTACTTACTAATGAGTTGCTGATAATCCAGTTGCGGAGGAATAGATTATGAAACTTGAATTTTCGATTTATCGTTACAACCCGGATGTTGACAGCGCTCCTCATATGCAGGATTACACGCTGGAAGCAGAAGAAGGGCGTGACATGATGTTGCTGGATGCGTTAATCCAGCTTAAAGAGCAGGACCCAACACTCTCTTTCCGTCGTTCTTGCCGTGAAGGTGTTTGTGGTTCTGACGGCCTCAACATGAATGGTAAAAATGGTCTGGCCTGTATTATGCCTGTTTCGGCTTTGCGGCGTGGTAGCAAGAAAATTGTTATCCGTCCATTGCCGGGTTTGCCGGTTATTCGTGACCTGGTTGTAGATATGGGGCAATTCTATGCACAATATGAGAAGATTCGCCCATATTTGCTGAATGACGGTAAAAACCCGCCGGCACGTGAACATTTGCAGTCACCTGCACAAAGGGAAAAACTCGATGGTCTGTACGAGTGTATTCTGTGTGCATGTTGTTCAACTTCCTGTCCGTCATTCTGGTGGAATCCTGATAAATTTATCGGGCCTGCGGGCTTACTGGCAGCATATCGCTTCCTGATTGACAGCCGTGATACTGAAACGGCTTCACGATTAGATAAGCTGAATGATGCTTTCAGTGTTTTCCGCTGCCATAGCATCATGAATTGTGTCAGTGTGTGCCCTAAGGGGTTGAATCCAACAAAAGCTATAGGCCATATTAAGTCTATGTTGCTAAAGCATAGTGCATAATTAGGTCCGCCCTCCGCGAGATTTTCTCTGTGGAGGGCATAAAGAATTGAAGAGTATAAGTTGCCAACTGCTAATGATGACAAAAGCTTGAAGTGAGGAACCTTTAAAAACGGTTAGGCGGTTTTTAAAGGTTCCTTGAAGGGTTCCGAAACCCAAAAGAGAACATGCATAAAGCACGTCCAAATGAACCTTTTATCGATACCGTATTTAAGCGGTAACAGTTAACCACGGCGAAAACTAAAGCTTTTAAAGCTTAAGGGATCACAATGCAGAACGGCGCAATGAAGGACTGGCTGGATTCAAGCTTCCTGGCTGGTTCAAACCAGTCTTACGTAGAGCAGATCTATGAAGACTATATAACCGATCCAAACTCCGTTGATGCAAGTTGGAGAGAAATTTTCCAACAATTGCCGAATGCGGGACTCAGCGGTGAACAACTCCACTCGCAGACGCGTGATTACTTCCGCCGTCTTGCGAAAGATACTACGCGTTATCATTCCTCTGTCAGCGATCCAGCAATGGATGCAAAACAAGTTAAAGTTTTGCAGCTCATTAACGCATTTCGCTTTCGCGGTCATCAAAATGCGAATCTTGACCCGTTGGGGTTATGGAAACAGGATAGTGTCCCTGATTTAGATCCTGCTTTCCATAATCTGACGGAAGCTGATTTTGCAGAGACATTTAACGTAGGTTCTTTTGCTCTCGGCAAAGAAACGATGAAGTTGGCTGATTTGTATGAAGCACTGAAACGCACTTATTGCGGTTCTATTGGTGCTGAATACATGCATATCACCAATACGGAAGAAAAACGTTGGATTCAGCAGCGTCTGGAGTCTGTTACTGTCAGCTCTCAGTTTAGCGTAGAGGAAAAGCAGCGTTTTCTGGCGGAACTGACGGCAGCCGAAGGTTTAGAACGTTATCTGGGCGCTAAGTTTCCGGGAGCGAAACGTTTCTCTCTTGAAGGTGGTGATGCGCTGATCCCAATGTTGAAGGATCTTATCCGCCATGCGGGTAAACATGACACACGAGAAGTTGTGCTGGGAATGGCTCACCGTGGTCGCCTCAACGTCTTGGTTAATATTTTAGGTAAAAAACCAGCTGATCTGTTTGATGAATTTGCGGGCAAGCATAAAGAGCACCTTGGTACCGGTGACGTGAAATATCATCAAGGTTTCTCGTCTGATTTTGCCACTGAGGGTGCCAAGGTTCATTTGGCGTTAGCATTTAACCCATCTCACCTTGAGATTGTCAGCCCTGTCGTTATTGGTTCAGTACGTGCCCGCCGTGATCGTCTGGATGAAGGCCGCAGTAATATGGTCTTGCCAATCACTATCCACGGTGATGCTGCTGTTACCGGCCAGGGCGTCGTGCAAGAAACCCTGAACATGTCTCAAGCTCGTGGTTATGAAGTGGGCGGTACAATTCGTATCGTCATCAATAACCAAATCGGTTTCACAACGTCTAATCCGAAGGATGCCCGTTCAACACAATACTGTACCGATATTATCAAAATGGTACAGACGCCGATTTTCCACGTTAATGCAGACGATCCAGAAGCGGTGGCATTTGTTACCCGTCTAGCACTGGATTTTCGTAATACCTTCAAACGCGATGTGATGATCGATTTGGTCTGTTACCGCCGTCATGGTCATAACGAAGCTGATGAGCCAAGTGCAACTCAGCCAAAGATGTATCAGAAAATTAAGAAACACCCAACGCCACGTAAAATCTATGGTGACAAGCTGGTGGCTGAGAACTTGATATCAGTCGATGATCTGACCGAGATAGTTAACCTGTATCGTGATGCCCTCGACCGTGGTGATTGTGTCGTTGATGAGTGGCGTTCAATGGGGCTGCACTCATTTACTTGGGAACCTTATCTTAATCACGATTGGGATGAAGAATATCCATATAAAGTCGATATTAAGCGTTTGCAGGATCTGGGTCGACGTATCAGTTCTGTTCCGGAAGAAGTGGAAATGCACTCCCGCGTAGCGAAAATTTATAATGACCGCGCAGAGATGGCGAACGGCGATAAATTGTTCGATTGGGGTGGGGCGGAAACGTTAGCCTACGCAACTTTAGTCGATGAAGGTGTTCCGGTGCGTTTGTCTGGTGAGGACGCGGGCCGTGGTACTTTCTTCCATCGTCATGCTGTGATTCATAATCAGGCTAATGGTTCTGTTTATGTGCCTCTGTCGAACGTTCATAACGGTCAGGGAGCATTCAATGTTTGGGATTCTGTTCTGTCTGAAGAAGCTGTTCTGGCGTTTGAATATGGTTATGCGACAACGGAACCCCGCGCTCTGACCATCTGGGAAGCGCAATTTGGTGATTTCGCTAACGGAGCACAGGTTGTTATTGACCAGTTCATCAGCTCAGGTGAGCAAAAATGGGGCCGTATGTGCGGTCTGGTTATGCTGTTGCCGCATGGTTATGAAGGTCAGGGGCCTGAACATTCCTCAGCCCGTTTGGAGCGTTATCTGCAACTGTGTGCAGAACAGAACATGCAGGTTTGTGTGCCGTCAACGCCGGCTCAGGTCTACCACATGCTTCGCCGTCAGGCTTTGCGCGGTATGCGTCGTCCGTTGATCGTTATGTCACCAAAATCACTGTTGCGTCATCCATTAGCCGTTTCTAGCTTGGATGAGTTGGCTAACGGTAAATTCCAGACGGTTATTGGTGAAATTGATGAGTTTGATCCGAAAGGCGTTAAACGAGTTGTACTCTGCTCAGGTAAAGTCTATTACGACCTGTTGGAGCAACGCCGTAAAAATGAACAAACTGATGTCGCTATCGTGCGTATTGAGCAACTATATCCATTCCCTCATCAGGATGTTCAGTCAACACTGGAACAGTATGCTCATGTGCATGATTTTGTCTGGTGCCAGGAAGAGCCATTAAATCAGGGGGCCTGGTATTGCAGTCAGCACAACTTCCGTGAAGTGATCCCGTTCGGGGCTTCTTTACGTTATGCAGGTCGTCCTGCGTCTGCTTCCCCGGCAGTTGGATATATGTCAGTTCACCAGCAACAACAACAAGAGCTGGTTAATGACGCACTGAACGTTGAATAAATAAAGGATATAAAATGAGTAGCGTAGATATTCTGGTTCCGGATCTGCCTGAGTCTGTTGCTGATGCCACTGTGGCAGTCTGGCACAAAAAAGAGGGTGACCGTGTTGAACGTGATGAAGTGCTGGTTGAAATCGAAACAGATAAAGTTGTGCTGGAAGTGCCTGCCAGTGAGGCGGGTGTTTTAGAAGCCATTTTGGAAAAGAAAGATGCCACTGTTCTGTCCCGTCAGCTTCTTGGTCGTATCCGTTTGGGCGATAGCACCGGCAAGCCGGTAGAAATAAAAGAAAAAACAGAAGCAACTTTGGCGAAACGCCAGACTGCCGGTTTAGAAGAAGAGAGCAATGATGCACTCAGCCCAGCGGTCCGCCGTTTGATTGCAGAGCATGATCTTGATGCTAAAGCGATTAAAGGTAGTGGTGTTGGTGGACGTATCGTCCGTGAAGACGTGGAAAAATACATGGCTGATAACGAAAAAGTGGCTAGCAAGCCAGCAGAGGCCCCTGCTGCTTCTGTCCAGGATTCTCTGTTGCCACACCGCAGTGAAAAACGTGTTCCAATGACTCGCCTGCGTAAGCGTGTGGCTGAACGTTTGCTGGAAGCGAAAAACAACACAGCGATGTTGACAACGTTTAATGAAGTTAACATGAAGCCGATTCAGGAAATGCGTAAACAGTACGGCGAAGCGTTTGAAAAACGCCACGGTGTGCGTCTGGGCTTTATGTCTTTCTATGTGAAAGCGGTGGTCGAAGCGCTGAAACGCTATCCGGAAGTGAATGCTTCTATTGATGGCACTGATGTGGTTTACCACAACTATTTCGATATCAGTATTGCGGTATCTACACCGCGTGGCTTGGTAACGCCGGTACTGCGTGATGCGGATGCACTGAGCATGGCTGAACTCGAAAAACGTATTAAAGAGCTGGCTATCAAAGGCCGTGACGGTAAATTGACCGTCGAAGAGCTGACCGGCGGTAATTTCACGATTACCAATGGTGGTGTATTCGGCTCTTTAATGTCTACGCCGATCATTAACCCGCCACAGAGCGCGATTCTTGGCATGCATGCCATTAAAGATCGTCCGATGGCGGTAAATGGTCAGGTAGAGATCCTTCCAATGATGTACCTAGCATTGTCTTATGACCACCGTCTGATTGACGGGCGTGAGTCTGTAGGCTTCCTGGTGACCATCAAAGAAATGCTGGAAGATCCTGCACGTTTGCTGCTGGACGTATAGCAACATAATAAGGGCGGATACGCGCTAATATCTGCCCGGTCTGAAGTAAACAAATGTATATGTACAGCTAGTCTTTTCTTTGGACTGGCTATATCCAGAGCAACAAAAAAATTAAGAGAGCAATTTGCTCTTCTCAGACTAGATTATGGATAGAACATCATGAATTTACACGAGTATCAGGCAAAACAGCTTTTTGCACGGTATGGTTTACCCGCTCCGGCTGGTTATGCCTGCACGACACCGCGTGAAGCAGAAGAAGCTGCATCTAAAATCGGCTCTGGCCCTTGGGTGGTGAAGTGCCAGGTTCACGCTGGCGGTCGCGGTAAAGCGGGCGGCGTGAAAGTGGTTAACAGTAAAGAAGAAATTCGCGCTTTTGCAGAGCAGTGGCTAGGTAAACGTTTGGTTACTTACCAAACAGATGTGCAAGGGCAGCCTGTTCGTCAGATTTTAGTGGAAGCGGCAACTGATATTGCGAAGGAGCTGTATCTCGGTGCTGTGGTTGATCGTGGTACACGTCGTGTAGTGTTTATGGCTTCTACTGAAGGTGGTGTTGAAATTGAAAAAGTTGCGGAGGAGACACCGGAACTGATTCATAAAGCGATTATCGACCCGCTGATTGGTCCTATGCCTTATCAGGGGCGTGAACTAGCATTTAAATTAGGTTTAACTGGTAAACAAGTCAGCCAGTTCACTAAAATTTTCTTAGGGTTGGCAAATCTATTCCTGGAGCGCGATCTGGCTCTGGTTGAAATTAACCCACTGGTTATCACTGCTCAAGGTGATTTGATTTGTCTGGATGGCAAACTGGGCGCTGATGGTAACGCACTGTTCCGTCAGGCTGAGTTGCGTGAAATGCATGACCCATCTCAGGAAGATCCTCGTGAAGCGCAGGCGGCACAGTGGGAACTGAACTATGTCGCGCTGGATGGCAACATTGGTTGCATGGTAAACGGTGCAGGCTTGGCAATGGGAACGATGGATATCGTTAAATTGCACGGTGGTGCGCCAGCTAATTTCCTTGATGTAGGTGGTGGCGCAACCAAAGAGCGTGTTACAGAAGCGTTTAAGATCATTCTGTCAGATGAAAATGTGAAAGCGGTATTGGTTAACATCTTTGGTGGTATTGTTCGTTGTGACCTGATTGCTGACGGTATTATTGGTGCGGTGGAAGAAGTGGGTGTTCACGTACCGGTCGTAGTTCGTTTAGAAGGGAACAATGCTGAGCTGGGCGCGAAAAAACTGGCTGACAGTGGTTTAAATATCATTGCTGCAACCAGCCTGACAGATGCAGCTAAGCAAGCAGTAGCCGCAGTGGAGGCAAAATAATGTCTATTTTAATTGATAAAAACACCAAAGTTATCTGTCAAGGTTTTACCGGTAGTCAGGGTACTTTCCATTCAGAACAAGCGATTGCTTACGGTACCCAAATGGTGGGTGGGGTAACGCCGGGTAAAGGTGGTACTGAACATCTAGGGTTACCTGTTTTCAATACCGTTCGTGAAGCGGTAGACGCAACAGGGGCAACGGCTTCTGTTATCTATGTTCCTGCGCCATTTTGTAAAGATTCTATTCTGGAAGCGATCGACGCTGGTATTAAACTGATCATCACGATTACGGAAGGTATCCCGACTCTGGATATGCTGGCGGTTAAAGTGAAACTGGATGAAGCCGGTGTGCGTATGATCGGCCCTAACTGTCCGGGGGTCATTACGCCAGGTGAATGTAAGATCGGCATTATGCCGGGCCACATTCATCAAGCAGGTAAAGTTGGCATCGTTTCCCGCTCAGGAACACTGACTTATGAAGCGGTAAAACAGACGACTGATGCCGGTTTAGGGCAATCTACTTGTGTTGGTATCGGCGGCGACCCTATCCCCGGTTCTAACTTCATTGATATCCTGAAATTGTTCCAGCAAGATCCACAAACAGAAGCCATCGTAATGATTGGTGAAATTGGTGGTAATGCGGAAGAAGAAGCGGCGGCTTATATTAAACAGCACGTCACTAAGCCAGTTGTTGGCTACATCGCAGGTGTGACTGCGCCGAAAGGTAAGCGTATGGGCCATGCTGGTGCCATTATCGCAGGTGGTAAAGGAACGGCGGACGAAAAATTTGCTGCTCTGGAGTCGGCGGGTGTGAAAACTGTTCGTAGCTTGGCAGACATTGGTGATGCGGTGAAAGATTTACTTGCTGGCAAGTAAGCGTTAATAAGAGATGCTTATCTATGAGGCCACTATGAAGTGGCCTCAGACCGTTAAAAAGCTGGTTAATTTGATATCGACACTTTTCTTTGCAGGTTATTATCACCGACCAGAATGCCACCGGCAAAAAGCACAGCGTCTTCAGGTAATAATTCATGTTGGCTATTTGTCTTTTCTAAGACAAAATTATACACGTTTGATGGTTCCGATTTTCTCTGTTTAACTGAATTAAGGGTAGTTTGACCATCACGTGTATGTATTGTATCACCGTCCTTAAGGTCTTCGGCTTTGACTATTCCTCGTAATGTTGAGACAGGATGTGTTGGCGTCAGTGAAACCTGTTCACCATTATTGTAAATTAAATCAATAAATTCAGTATCGTGACCGACAATACGGCTTTTTACTTGCAAGATACCGCCTTGTTTTGTTAAAACTTTATCGCCTGGGCGTATATTTTCAACTTTCCATTTTGAGCCGTCAGCCATATCTATTAATGTGCCTTCTGCAATACAACCATATTGGATTTGAAGGGGTGGATAAATGAGTTGTGACGCGCTCTTCTCACTACCGGGGTTATTGGTATAAGAAAACAGCACAGGAAATATGTTATCACCTTGCATTGTTACAATAGTAGCCTGTAGGTCTAGTATATATCTTTCGTTATTTTTCCAGCATATTGGTCCAAAATCAGCATAACCTGTGTTTTTAGAAAATTCCCACGATAAATTTGTATTATTGCCTATGCGACGATCATTATTGACTTTTTTATGTTGCCAAAATGTATCTTCATTTATATCTCTTGCTAATTTACATGCGCCGCCAGTATCGAGACCGACCAATGTCAAATCTATCGTTGGTGAAATCCCTTGAGCTGCTATAGGTTTCCTATTTTTATCAATGGCGATAGGGTTCTTGAATGTAACATTACCTATTATTTCCAGCTTGATTGTTGACTTATCATTTGGCTCACCTGGCGACGTAGGACCGTAATCACATTCACTAGGAGCTCCTGGTTCAGGGTTTGCTCTATTTAAGCAAACGATTATCGGTTTATCGTTCTCGTTCTCTGGTGATGGTGAATTATTTACATAAGTTGGCGCTTTGTTTTCCATACTTTGAGGAAAAAAGTTGCTAAAAGAATTTTCAAGGTCTTGCAGCGGTAGTGACTTCTCTACTATTGGCGCGTTATTGAGTGGTATCCCATTTATTTCCCCTTGGAAAAAGGAAATAGCTTGATACGTATTATCATGTTGTCCAAAGGTGGCAAAATTATATTCTGGGGTGGATAGTACAAAGTTCCGTACCCCATTATTCTTTGTATTTTCGTGTACGGATACATGTAGTGTTTTAACATTCTGGTTGTCAGAGCTAATAATTGAGAGGCCGCCCTGTAACTTTGCCTCTCCAGCGTTAGTTTCAATTGTATTGCTGTTTGAAATATTAGAACTAGGAAAATATAGGGAAGCAAAAACAGTAGCTGAAATTGATTTGTTATTTTCGGAAAATACTATTCTAGGATGACTAATATAATTTTTTGGCTTTGTAACCGAATCTTGTATTTCAAGTCGTTGTCCATTCTTAAGTAATGCATTTTGGTGTACTTTCATAGTTTCGATATCTTCAAAAATATCAGGATGTGTCTGTTCTGTAATATGATGGGATTTTAATAATGCGATATATCCTTTCTCGTTTTGCGGTTGAGTTAAATCGATCAATGTGGGTTTATTAGATTCAAGACTATTTAAGAACTGGGACATAGCCTGGCTTTCTTCGGCAGATAACTTAATTTGGGTATCAGCAAAGCATGATATTATAGGGGAAAATAGCATGATGAAAAAAACAAATACTTTGTTGTATAGAGTCATAATTTTATCCTGTGAAACAATATAGGTTTTGTAAGGAATTAATTACATGTGTTTTATTTTTGAGTCAATATAATATTAACGCATTACTGCTTTAAATTGATAATTTGTAAATTTTTTAATTTACTTTTGAAATTATGAGTAAGATGAGTAGTAAAGATTCTTACTATAGCAACTGACTGCCTTCTGAAAAATCACACTTATTAGTTGAATCCGCCATATATAATATTTTTAAAGTATAGGAAGAATAGATACTAAAGGTGGTGCTATAATCGTTTATATAATTAATAGCTCTTTGTAAAAGTTTGTCAAGTTTCTCATGTCAGATTGTTAATAAATACCACTATTTTTCTCGTGGGACTCTTTATTTCACTTTATTAAGTGCTATTGCACTATTCTTCTGGCTTTCATTTTAGAGAAAACCGGTTGATGCTGTGGGGCGAAAAGAAGTACGCCCGGCGAAAGGAGACAATAGAATAGAGTCTTGCGGATGCGAAGCCGCATTATGGACACCATTATGCTCATTTCCTAGGCTTGCTGAAAGTCCAGATACTGTGTTTGTTGGCAGTAATAAATAACCCAAATGCGCTATTTAGAAATTAGTGCTGACTAAAAAGTCAGCACTTTGTCATTAATCTGAGAGATTAATTTGATATCGACACTTTTCTTTGCAGGTTATTATCACCAACCAAAATGCCACCGGCAGAAAGCACAGCATCTTCAGGTAATAATTCACTTTGGCTATCTGTCTTTTCTAAGACAAAATTATACACGTTTGATGGTTCTGATTTTCTCTGTTTAACTGAGGTAAGGGTAATTTGGCCATCAAGTGTATGTATTGTATCACCGGCCTTAAGGTCTTCGGCTTTGACTATTCCCTGTGATGTTGAGACAGGATGAGTTGGCGTCAGTGAAATCTGCTCACCATTATTGTAAATTAAATCAATAAATTCAGTATCGTGACCGACAATACGGCTTTTTACTTGTAAGATACCGCCTTGTTTAGTTAAAACTTTATCGCCTGGGCGTATATTTTCAACTTTCCATTTTGAGCCGTCAGCCATATCTATTAATGTGCCTTCTGCAATGCAACCATATTGGATTTGAATGGGTGGATAAATGAATTGTGCAGCGTCCTCTTTACTACCGAGGTTATTGGTATAAGAAAATTGGACAGGAAATGTGTTATCACCTTGCATTGTTACAATAGTAGCCTGTAGGTCTAGTATATATCTTTCGTTATTTTTCCAACATATTGGTCCAAAATCAGCGTAACCTGTGTTTTTAGAAAAATCCCATGATAACTTTGTATTATTACCTTTGGCAGGGTCATGATTGACTCTTGTATGTTCCCAAAATATGCCTTCATCTATTCCTCTTACTTTACATGCCCCTCCAGTATTAAGACCAATTAGTGTCAGATTTGCCTCTGGTTTTACTCCTGGAACCGCTGTAGGCTTCCCTTTTTCATCAATCGCGATAGGGTTATTGAATGTAATATCACCTATTATTTCCAGCTTTATTGTTGGATTACCGGGTGATGTTGGACCATAATCGCATTGACTAGGCGTTCCTGGTTCAGGGTTTGCTCTATTCAAGCAAACGATTACCGGTTGCGTTAATGGATTCTTTACATGAGTTGGCGCGTGGTTCTTCATTATGTGAGGCTGAAAGAGTTTAAAAGGATTTTCTAAGTCTGTCAGTGTATTTGACTTAATTAATATTGGTTTATTATTGATAGGTATCCCGTTTTTTT
Organism: Photorhabdus antumapuensis; assembly: GCF_020387775.1. Lineage (NCBI taxonomy): Bacteria > Pseudomonadati > Pseudomonadota > Gammaproteobacteria > Enterobacterales > Morganellaceae > Photorhabdus > Photorhabdus antumapuensis. Next base: position 48,967 of record NZ_JAHZMK010000007.1, on the reverse strand, counting down.
TCCCTTGGAAACGGGCAACAGCATAAATAGAATCAAGTTTCTTCAAGGCAGTAAGATTATATTCCGCGGTACCTATTGAAAAGTCCCGTATTTCTGTGTCGATTGCCGTTCCATGTGCGTTTATGGGGGTTGCTTTGACCTTCCCCTTTTTGTCTGTGCCAAGAACTGTGATGCCACTCTGTGACGATGTCTCTTGAGCGTCAGTTTTAATGGTATCGTTGCTTAAAGTAGTAACAGGAGGAAAATATATGGAACTAAAAACTTGAGCTGAAACTGATTTGGAATCTTCGGAGAGTACTATTCTGGGAATACCAAAATAATTTTCTGGCTCTGTAGGCGATTTCTCTAATTCAAGCGATTTTCCACTCTCCTCACGTGTTAGCTTCTTCATAAGCTCGATATCTTTAAAAATATCAGGATGTGTCTGTTTTGTAACACCATGGGAACGTAATAATGCAATATATCCTTCCTCATTTTCTCGTTGAGTTAAATCTATCAATGTCGGTTTATTAGGTTCAATCTTCTCTAATAGCTGAGATATAGCTTGAAGTTCCTTGTCAGATAACTTAATTTCGGTATCCGCATAGCTGGATATTATCGGGGAAAACATCATGATGAAAAGAATAAATATTTTTCTGTATAGAGACATAATTTTATTCCATGAAGTAATAGAGGATTTGTAAGCAATAACTCACATATATCTTGTGTGCGAGTCACGGCATATCAATAATAATACTAAAATATTACTATTCACTGAATCTTAAACTGATAGTGATAGTATGTTAATATTGTAATTTCATTTGTAAGTTATGATTAAAACAAATAGTAGATATGCATAAGAATTTCTCCAGTTAAATAAACAGTTGCAAGAATATACGTCATTCTGGTATTACAGGGTAAAAGGGATACTAAATAAAGATGGTATTATAACTAATAGCCCTTTGTAGAAAATTGTCAAGTTTCCCATGTCAAGTTGTTAACAAACTCCACTATTTTTCTTGTAGAGATTTTTTTAACTTCATATTGTTTCGTATCGGCAAAGCTTCATTTCTATCCACAGGAATCTGCGATAAGCTGGATGTCTTACTCACTACAGGCATAAAAAAACATGGAGTGATGCTGAATCTCAGTTACCGATCTTGAAGTTTTAATAAAATAAGATACGGAGCCATACGGCCCCGTGTTACTACAATTTATCGTCAGAAACGCGGGTACTCTCTATTTCTTCCTGTAACTTGTTTCGTTTCAAGTTCCAGAGTGAATCTTCTGGCATTTGGACACGAATATCTAAACGACAATATTCGGGAATATCACAGGGTTCCCCATCGTGGTAGAACACCTGTTTTCCATGGTCATCAACAGATTTGAGTCGCCAGTTTTGAAATCTTTCAGGTAAATGCGAATGTTGGCGGTGGCAGATTTCAATGATAATAGAACCGTCAGGTTCGACATTATCATCAACAAAAATCAACTCAAGATTATTATTATTTTGGGGAATAGAAATACCGCCATGCACACCCCAGGCGCCATCAGTGTTATAGCCTGAGATATTTGATATACGGTATATTCCTGTTTCTTCTTTCCTTACTTCTGCACCCTCTGATTCTTCGTTAGTTGAAAATGTGCCATCAGGATAGATTTCTATTATCGGAGAGGATATTTTTAGGTATCCATTAAAATCTGGTTTGGCATTAATATTGTCCCAAAATTTACGTGTAAGTTTATAATATTCATTTATATGATCTGTGCGATATGTATCGCCAAAATGGGTAAAAATCAGCCTGTGGCTCCATACATCGTCTTCCTCTTCGTTTGATTTACCATTTATATTGCTAATTCTTAATTGAACGCCACCATTGCCACGTGGCAGCCCATATTTAGTCAGGAACAACGCGGAGGGGTTAAACCCGGAACAACCATTATGTAGATTTTCCAATCCATCTAGATCACCGTGTTTCATTGAATGTATTACATTATCTGTTGATATCGCTCCTACATCCTCAGCATTAATAGTAATATCCCCGGTTAATACTTTCCCATTTATTTTTCGGGTATTGGGTACTTTCTCATTAATGTTTTCATGCAATGAATTTATTTCTTTCTGAACAAGCTTTTGCGTCGCTGCCAGCGTGTCATTATCGCCAATTTCATTTGTTAGTTGAACAATTCCCTTTTGGGTTAATGAGGCATTGGGAATTTTTGCTGTGGTTACTTTTTCTAACGCTTTATTTAACTGCACGGTGAGTTTATCTCTATCTCCATCATCCAGAACATCCTCACTAGATTGTGTCGCAATAAAATCAGCCACCACCGATGATATGGTTGACGATTGACGCAATACCTTATTTAACAAATGAATGTGAGGGTTGATGTCACCTGCTGGAATTCCCTTTTGCAAATGTTCATTAATTTCATACTTTTCTTGGCTCACTACATTAGCATCGTTGCCGAAAGAAAAAGATTTAAAATCATTTTTTTGATTCATAAATACTCCTTAAATAAAATAACATTATTTTATAATCAACATATTGAATTATTGAAAAATACTTCAATAATTCATATCAATTACAGTCTAGTTCAGTTGATTAATAATTAAATGTTCTTATAACTTAAAGGATTAACTATTTTTAGTTAATTGGTGAAAATAAAAAATTCAACATTTGAAAACTATTGTTTTCTCTTTATTTATTTTGTAATCCATACTCAATAATATCTGTGTTACCTCGTAATCAATTTACAGTGAAAAGATTGATGAAGTAAAATTTCATGCAAATTTAATTTCGGAATAAATGACCAGAAAAAATAATTATTCATTTAATGAGTGTATATACACCAAACCTTAAGTTTCTCAAAAATTCCATTTAGACCAGTTAATGTTTGGTGACTGGCGCGAACTTGGAAGTGTCAGTCTGTGGGAGTCGGGATACTAAGTCATTATCCTAAGTTTGGTGAGGTTTGTCACAAGGAGGAAGTTTAGTTTTCAAGCTGCGTGCCATTATTGCTATCTGAATGACAGTCAAATGGTGGCTATCTCACTGCCAATTCAAAGTTAATAACAATATTTTCTTAAGGATGAAAATAAGAAGTTAATTTTAAAAGTCATTTCACAGCAATATGGAAATCAACAATTATCTAAAGAAACAAATAATTAACAATATGCCAACCAAAATGAAATAATAGACAAAGCAGTTAACACTGACCAGAAAAAAATTATTAAAATCAAGTTATTACTATAGCATTATTTTTCTAATTTGCTTAAATTGATCCTGATCAATAAGTCCCCATTAAACAATAACCGCAATTATTGATCTATATTCAGAATTCTAATCTGAATCACGTAAAACCTATTTATTGTATGGGAATATAAGCGTACTATACTATTAGTCTAATTAGGTTTTTAATTCACTTGGTAATGAGTTGTTATTTTAAAGGCATTTATTGCTGGTAGTTATAAGGTTTCCGTTTTAGAACCCTGAATAGGTTCTTGTACGAAGCCAGGTTGCCGCAAGCCGGTGCTTTCCTGCTAGGAGCAAGGAGTCAAGATGTTTGATATTGTCGAACTGTCACGATTACAGTTTGCCTTAACTGCAATGTATCATTTCCTGTTCGTTCCGCTAACGCTTGGCATGGCGTTTTTGCTGGCGATCATGGAAACGGTATATGTGCTCTCCGGTAAACAAATTTACAAAGATATGACAAAATTCTGGGGCAAGTTATTTGGTATTAACTTTGCTCTGGGTGTTGCAACAGGGTTGACCATGGAGTTCCAGTTCGGGACTAACTGGTCATACTTTTCTCACTACGTCGGTGACATTTTCGGCGCGCCTCTGGCGATCGAAGGTCTGATGGCGTTCTTCCTGGAGTCCACATTCGTCGGTTTGTTCTTCTTCGGTTGGGATCGTCTCAGTAAAAAACAGCACTTGGCGGTAACCTGGCTGGTTGCTTTAGGCTCTAACTTCTCTGCACTTTGGATTCTGGTTGCTAATGGTTGGATGCAAAACCCGATTGCTTCTGATTTCAACTTTGAAACCATGCGTATGGAGATGGTAAGTTTTGCTGAATTGGTACTGAACCCGGTTGCTCAGGTGAAATTTGTTCATACCGTTGCAGCGGGTTATGTGACAGGGGCGATTTTTGTTCTTGGCATCAGCTCTTACTACCTGCTTAAAGGCCGTGATATTCCATTTGCTAAACGTTCATTTGCGATTGCTTCAAGTTTTGGTATCGCGGCTGTGCTGTCTGTTATTGTGTTGGGTGATGAATCTGGTTACGAAATGGGCGATGTACAGAAAACTAAGCTGGCCGCCATCGAAGCTGAATGGGAAACCCAGCCACCGCCGGCAGCTTTTACACTAATAGGTATCCCAGATCAGGATAAAATGGAAAACAAATATGCCATTCAGATCCCTTATCTTATGGGGCTGATTGCTACCCGTTCTGTTGATACTCCGGTTATTGGTCTGCGCGATCTGATGGACCAGCATGAGCAGCGTATTCGTAATGGTATAAAGGCTTATCATCTGTTGGAAGAATTGCGTGCAGGTAACACAGACCCAACTGTTCGTACCGCATTCAATGAAAATAAACAAGATCTGGGTTATGGCATGTTGCTGAAACGTTATACCAGCAAAGTGACTGATGCCAGTGAAGAGCAGATCAAAGCAGCCGCAAAAGATTCTATTCCTCGTGTTGCACCGCTCTATTTTGCATTCCGTATCATGGTTGCAGCAGGTTTCCTGATGTTACTGTTGATCGGTCTGGCGTTTTGGAGTGTTATCCGTGGCCGTATTGGTAAACAAAAATGGTTACTACGTGCAGCACTGTACAGTATTCCATTGCCGTGGATTGCCATAGAATCAGGCTGGTTTGTGGCGGAATATGGTCGTCAACCGTGGGCAATTGGTGAAGTTCTGCCAACTGCGGTGGCGAGTTCAAATTTAGCAGCCGGCGATATCCTGTTCTCTATGGCGCTGATTTGTGGTCTTTATACCTTGTTCCTGATTGCGGAAATGTTTTTGATGTTCAAATTTGCCCGCCTTGGCCCAAGTAGCCTGAAAACGGGTCGTTATCATTTTGAACAGAAAACAACTTTAGCACCTGAAGCTCAGTAAACAGGAGTCCACTTATGTTTGATTATGAAGTACTACGGTTTATATGGTGGCTGCTGATTGGTGTGTTGCTAATCGGTTTCGCGGTAACTGATGGTTTTGACATGGGCGTGGGTGTCCTGTTACGCATCATTGGTAAAAACGATACTGAACGCCGCATCATGATTAACTCAGTAGCACCACACTGGGATGGTAATCAGGTTTGGCTGATCACCGCTGGTGGCGCATTGTTCGCAGCATGGCCGACGGTTTATGCCGCCGCGTTTTCTGGCTTTTATGTCGCCATGATCCTGGTGTTATCCGCGCTGTTTTTCCGTCCGGTTGGTTTTGACTACCGTTCCAAACTGGAAAACCGTAAGTGGCGCAACATGTGGGATTGGGGGATATTTGTCGGTAGTTTTGTTCCGCCATTAGTTATCGGTGTTGCATTCGGTAATCTGTTACAAGGGGTGCCGTTCAACGTTGATTCTCAACTACGCCTGTTCTATAGCGGTTCGTTCTTCGGATTGCTAAATCCATACGGTTTATTGGCGGGTGTGATCAGCCTGATGATGATTGTGACTCAGGGGGCAACTTATCTGCAAATGCGTACTACCGGTGAACTGCGTCTGCGTTCCCGTGGCGCAACTTATCTCTGTGCGCTGGTGACAATGGTTGCTTTTCTGCTGGCAGGTATATGGCTGATTTATGGTATTGATGGTTATGTTGTGACTGGCGGCTTGGATACAATGGCCCAGTCTAACCCATTGCATAAAGAAGTTGCTCATCAGGCGGGCGCCTGGATGACCAATTTTAATCACTATCCGTGGTTGTGGGCGTTACCGACACTGGGTGTTGTTTCTCCTCTGCTGACGATATTGATGACCGGTATGAATCGGGCAGGATGGGCATTTCTGTTCTCTTCACTGACCATTGCTTGCATCATTTTGACCTGCGGTGTGACGATGTTCCCATTTGTTATGCCATCAATCACTAATCCAAATGTCAGCCTGACAATGTGGGATGCGACTTCAAGCTTGATGACGTTGCGTGTCATGTTTGTGGTTGCACTGATTTTTGTCCCAATTATTCTGGGATACACCATTTGGTGTTACTACAAAATGTTTGGGCGTTTGGATAAAAGCTTTATTGAAAATAACAAACATTCACTGTACTAAGGAGCACAGAGCATGTGGTATTTTGCTTGGATTCTCGGAACGCTCTTGGCTTGTAGTTTCGCTATAATCGCAGCCTTAGCACTTGAGCATAATGAAGAAGAAAAAGCCACTAAAAATGGCGAGAAGTCGTGTTGATAGATAAATATTATCGGCTAATGGATAAAGGCCCTGTTCGGGGCCTTATCCTTATTATGGCATTAGTGTTTGCTGCTTGTGTATTCTGGGACCCCGCTCGTTTTGCGGCTAATACCAGTTCATTGCAGATTTGGCAAAGTATTTTGCTAATATGGTCTGTATGTACAGGTGTGACTTTTGGGGTGGGTTTTCAGCCAAGAAATATTGTCTGGCGTATCTTTTTTTCTCCTCTACCGGCATTCTTGATTGTGATTTGGGGTTTGTATCATTTCTTTGTGTGTTAATTTTGCATGTTATGGGGCTTTTAACCCATAAATTTTTTATTTGCACATTATTCCAAAGCCTCATTGTCTTGAGTATAGTGGCAGCGTTAATTCGCCTTATGTAGGATTGAAAGTGAGTAATACGTTGTTCCGGTGGCCGATCCGTATTTATTACGAAGATACAGATGTAAGTGGGATAGTTTATAACGGTCGTTATGTCGTCTTTTATGAAAGAGCACGTACTGAGATGTTACGTCAACATGGAATTCATCAACAGCGTTTACTTGATGAACAAATTGCATTTGTTGTTCGGCGTATGGTGGTTGATTACCGTGCCCCAGCCTTGCTTGACGATATGTTGGAGGTGCAGAGCGAAATTACCGATATTCGTAGAGCGTCTTTAACATTTACTCAATGCATTGTTGATGGTAATGGAACAATTCTTAACAGCGCAGAAGTGTTGATCGCCTGCGTGAATACATCTCAAATGAAGCCGATTGCGCTTCCAAAGTCTATTGTCGCGGAGTTTAAGCAGTGACTGACATGAACATTCTCGATTTATTCCTGAAGGCGGGCCTTTTGGTACAGCTGATCATGCTTATTTTGATCTGCTTTTCCGTTGCTTCATGGGCGATCATTATTCAAAGGACTAAAATTCTCAATACAGCAACTCGTGAGGCGGAAGCGTTTGAAGACAAATTCTGGTCGGGTATTGAATTATCACGCTTGTATAAGGAAAGTCAGTCGCGTCGGGATTCTTTAGGTGGAACGGAACAAATTTTTTATTCTGGGTTCAAAGAATTTGCCCGTTTGCGCCATGCAAATAATCATGCTCCAGAAGCGGTAGTAACCGGGGCCTCACGTGCAATGCGCATCTCAATGAATCGTGAATTGGAATCGTTGGAAAGTCATATTCCATTTTTGGGCACGGTTGGTTCAATTAGCCCATATATCGGTCTGTTTGGTACGGTTTGGGGGATTATGCATGCATTTATCGCGTTAGGTGCGGTAAAACAGGCCACTCTCCAGATGGTAGCACCGGGTATTGCAGAAGCGTTGATTGCAACAGCGATTGGTCTGTTTGCGGCGATTCCGGCAGTTATGGCATACAACCGCTTGAATCAGCGTGTTAATAAGCTGGAGCAAAATTACGATAACTTTATGGAAGAGTTTCTGGCTATTTTGCATCGTCAGGCTTTCGCTGCTGAAAATAAAGCAGAAAACAAATAGTAAGGGGGGAAGCTATGGCACGCACTCGCACTCGTAGTCGCAAGCGTGAGCTGAAATCCGAAATCAATATCGTTCCCTTACTGGACGTATTGTTGGTTCTGTTGCTGATTTTTATGGCAACAGCCCCGATTATCACTCAGAGCGTAGAAGTTGATCTGCCGGATGCGGTAGATTCTAAAACGGTTTCCAACTCCGACAATCCACCGGTAATCGTGGAGGTTTCAGGTGTTGGTCAATACACCATGATAATTAACCATGAGCGGTTGGAACTATTGCCTGAGCCGCAGATTATTGCGGAAGCGCAGGCACGAATAAAAGAGAATCCAAAAACCGTTTTCTTGATTGGTGGTTCGAAGGAAGTGCCTTACGATGAGATTATTAAGGCACTCAACATGCTGCATCAGGCAGGTGTGAAATCCGTTGGTTTAATGACTCAGGCTATCTGAGTTTAGCCGGCAGTTGCTGTTATTTGAAAATCTTGGATATCGAGCGTGGGAAAGACAAACGGGCAAAACAATAAATTAAATCGCGCTGTTATCGTTTCGGTTGTGTTGCATATTATTTTGATTGGGTTACTTATTTGGGGGTCCCTGACACGAAAAACTGAAATGGGTGGCGGTGGTCAGGATGGTTCTGTTATTGATGCTGTTATGGTCGATCCGAATGCGGTAGTACAACAGTACAATCAACAGCAACAACAACAGGTTGACGCTGAACGTGCAGAGCAGTTACGAAAGAAGAAAGCGGAACAGCAGGCAGCCGAATTAAGGGAAAAACAGGCTGAAGAACAGGAACGTTTAAAAGCGGTAGAAGAAGAGCGAATTAAAGTGCAACAGGCCGCGGAAGAACAGAAAAAGCAAGCTGAGGAAGCCGCGAAAAAGGCCCGTGAAGAGCAAAAATTGGCAGAAGAAGCGGCAGCTAAAGCCAAAGCTGAAAAAGAAAGATTGATTAGAGAGCAGGCAGAAGCACAAAAGAAAGCCGAAGCGGAAGCTAAAAAAGAAGCTGAAGCCTCTGCTGCTAAACAAAAAGCTACAGAAGAAGCGAAAGCTAAAGCGGAGGTTGAAGCAAAAGCCAAGGCTAAAGTTGAAGCGGATGCTAAAGCCAAAGCGGAAGCAGATGCAAAGGCTAAAGCCAAGGCCGAAGTTGACGCCAAGAAAAAAGCGGCTGCACAAGCGGCCAAACAGGAAAGTGAAGTTGATGATTTACTGGGTGGTTTAACCTCTAATGCACCAAAACAGCAGGGAGGGGCTTCTGCCGCCGGTAAAGGTGGTGGCAAGAAAAGTGGAGCTTCAAATGCCGATATTAATAACTATCTAGGGCAGATCCAGATAGCGATACAGAATAAGTTTTACGATGCGGACATGTATCGTGGACGTACCTGTACATTACGGATTAAGCTTGCTCCTGATGGCTTGTTAATTGATGTAAAACCAGAAGGGGGGGATCAGGCATTGTGTCAGGCTGCGGTAGCGGCGGCTAAGCAAGCGAAAATACCGAAGCCACCAAGCAAGGAGGTTTACGAAGTGTTTAAAAATGCTCCACTTGATTTCAAACCACAATAAAGTTGTTATTGAGAAGTTATTAATAACAAACAAAACCATTCAATGTTATTAAGCTATCTGGTTTTGTTTGTTGACGTTTGTTAATATTCTGCGAATTATTGCGACTATTCCATCGTGATAAGGGAGAGATTAATGAGGCAGGCTTTTAAAGTAGTGCTAGGCATTTTAATGTTGTGGGCCACGGTTGTTCATGCGGAAGTTCGTATTGAGATCACCCAAGGTGTTGATTCTGCGCGTCCTATTGGTGTTGTGCCATTTAAATGGACTGGCGCGGGCAATGCACCTGAAGAGATAGGGGCGATTGTTGGAGCCGATCTTCGCAACAGTGGTAAATTTAACCCTATTGATATCAGCCGCATGCCACAGCAACCAACGACGGCATCTGAGGTGACACCTGCTGGGTGGTCGGCGTTGGGGATTGATGCTGTTGTTGTTGGGCAGATTCAACCCAGTGCGGATGGTGGTTTTTTAATCTCTTATCAGTTGGTTGATACTTCGAGTGCTCCGGGCACAGTACTTGCTCAGGATCAGTTTAAAGTGACCAAACAGTGGTTGCGTTATGCTGCACATACAGCCAGTGATCAAGTATTTGAAAAACTGACGGGCATTAAAGGCGCATTCCGTACTCGTCTGGCTTATATTGTCAAGACTAATGGTGGTAAATACCCGTATGAGCTGCGTGTATCTGATTACGATGGTTACAACCAGTTCACTGTTCACCGTTCGCCAGAACCGTTGATGTCACCGGCATGGTCTTCTGATGGCGCCAAACTGGCTTATGTGACTTTTGAAAGTGGCCGTTCTGCTTTGGTTATTCAAACCTTGGCGAGTGGTGAAGTACGTCAGGTTGCTTCCTTCCCGCGTCATAACGGTGCACCTGCATTTTCCCCTGATGGCAGCAAATTGGCATTTGCTCTATCTAAATCGGGTAGTTTGAATCTTTACGTGATGGATTTGGGTTCAGCTCAAATTCGTCAGGTTACAGATGGCCGCAGTAATAATACTGAGCCAAGTTGGATGCCAGATAACCAGACTTTGGTTTATACCTCTGATCAGGGTGGCCGTCCACAGTTATACAAAATCGATATTAATGGCGGTGCTCCGCAACGTCTCACTTGGGAAGGCACACAAAACCAGGATGCTGATGTGAGTGCAGATGGTAATTTTGTGGTGATGGTCAGCTCAGAGAGTGGTAAGCAGCACATTGCTAAACAAGATCTGGCAACGGGAGCCGTTCAAATTTTGACGGACACGTTCCTGGATGAAACGCCGAGTATCGCACCTAACGGCACTATGGTGATTTATAGCTCCACCCAAGGGTTGGGGACTGTATTGCAGCTAGTTTCGACTGACGGGCGTTTCAAAGCGCGTCTTCCGGCAACCGATGGACAGGTAAAATTTCCTGCTTGGTCGCCGTATCTGTGATGCATAATAATATGTATGGCAAATTTTAAAAGGATCAAAGAGATGCAACTGAACAAAGTGCTAAAAGGGCTGATGTTAGCTTTACCCGTTATGGCCGTAGCAGCGTGTAGTTCTAACAAGAATGCTGATAACGATCAGACTGGTGTAGGCACTGTTAATGAAACTAATGCGGGTCTATCAGCAGAGGAATTAGCTCGTCAGCAAATGCAAGAGCTACAAAACAACAACATCGTATATTTCGGTTTTGACAAATACGATATCAACTCAGATTTTACTCAGCTGTTAGACGCTCACGCAGCATTCCTGCGCAGCAACCCATCTTACAAAGTTGTTGTAGAAGGACATGCTGACGAACGTGGTACTCCTGAGTACAACATCGCATTAGGTGAACGCCGTGCTAATGCAGTGAAAATGTACCTGCAAGGCAAAGGTGTTTCCGGTGAGCAAATCTCTATCGTCTCTTACGGTAAAGAGAAACCTGCTGTACTGGGTCACGACGAAGCAGCCTATGGTAAAAACCGTCGCGCAGTACTGGCATACTAAGAGTAGTTCATGAACAGTAACTTCAGACATCATTTTTTGGGTCTGTCGTTATTGGTTGGCGTAGCGGTTCCTTGGGCCGCTATTGCCCAAGCGCCAATCAGTAATGTCGGATCGGGCTCCACCGACGAGCGTCTTACCCAATTAGAGCGTATTTCTAATGCTCACAGTCAGCTATTAACTCAGCTCCAGCAACAACTAGCTGATTCTCAACGTGATATTGACATGCTTCGAGGGCAGATTCAGGAGAACCAATATCAGCTCAATCAGATTATAGAGCGGCAGAAGGATATTTATCAGCAACTGGAAGGGGCTACCAGTTCTGAGGGGAGTAAGCCTACTGCAAATACCGCTTCTTCAACGGCAAGTAATCGTGGCAATCAGGCATCATCATCTGTCGGCACGGGCGGTGAGAAGGGTGATTATGACGCGGCTGTTCATTTGGCAGTGAATACCAAAGAGTATGATAAAGCGATTGTGGCCTTTCAGAATTTCGTGAAGAGTTACCCAAAATCGAGTTACATGCCTAATGCTAATTACTGGTTAGGGCAACTTCACTATAACAAGGGTAAGAAAGACGAAGCCGCTTATTACTTTGCTACGGTAGTAAAAGAGTATCCTAAGTCGCAGAAGAGTGGTGAATCGCTTTATAAAGTTGGTTTAATCATGCAAGACAAGGGCCAAAAGGATAAAGCGAGATCGGTTTATCAGCAGGTCATGAACCAATATCCTGGTTCGAATGCGGCTAAATTGGCGGAGAAAAAGCTTTCTACGCTGTAATTATTGGCCCCGGAAGGGCGTAGTAATACATTTTCGGGGTTAATCGAGTGCTTAATAAGCATTTAAACGTAATTTGAAAAAATAATCATTGCGTGGCGCGGAGAAATCAGTAATATATGCCGCCGTTGCCGAGAGAAGTCACAAGATGGGTCGTTAGCTCAGTCGGTAGAGCAGTTGACTTTTAATCAATTGGTCGCAGGTTCGAATCCTGCACGACCCACCATCTTGAGGCTTCATTCAAAACAAATTCCCCTAGATGGGTCGTTAGCTCAGTCGGTAGAGCAGTTGACTTTTAATCAATTGGTCGCAGGTTCGAATCCTGCACGACCCACCATCTTAGAGCTTCATTCAAAAACGGATTCCCTAGATGTGTCGTTAGCTCAGTCGGTAGAGCAGTTGATTTTTAATCAATTGGTTGCAGGTTCGAGCCGAGCGAAGCGAGACAACAGCGCGTGAGCGCTGGCCCGAAGGGCGAGGCCATAGGCCGAGTCATCCTGCACGACCCACCATCTTAGAGCTTCATTCAAAACCAACGGATATACATTACGGAATAAACAGGTTTTCCCTGATCGCCTAAGTGTCGGCTAGATGCTTTTGAAATCAATGGAGCTGACATCCAATGGGGCCGGCTCCATGATAAACAAACGCCATAAAGTCTCTAAAATAGTGATGAACTGGTTTTTTCAGTCATATTAAGCACATTCAATATACATGAATATTAGAGCCCATAAATTTAAAGATAGTTTCTGTTCAGTTCACTTTATTGGCTATTATCACTGTAATATTAAGTTGAAAATTTAAATCACTTTATGTGGACCAAAACATTCATAGTGAATAAATTGTTTATCAATTCCCATATCTAATAACTGTTTCGCTACATATTGCATAAAGGGGACTGGACCACAGAAATAGAAATGCATTCCTTCTGTTTTCAATGTCTCATTCAGAACCGTCAGATCCATAAAACCTTTGTGTTGATAATGAATACCTTGTTGATCTTCATCTCTTGGTTCTCGATACCAAATTGTGCTAGCAAAATTCGGCATTGCCTGCGCAATCGCTGCGACTTCATTGCTAAACGCGTGATGGCCGCCGTGTTCCGCCGCATGTAACCAATTAATCTGGCTATTATGGTTTTGCTGGTGGAGGTGATGCAACATGCTCATCATGGGAGTCAGGCCAACCCCCGCTGAAATCAGAGTAACCGGCGTCTCTGGCTTAATATCGAGGAAGAAATCGCCGCGTGGAGCGGCCAGCCAGACGGTATCACCTTGTTGTAGTTTATCGTGCATATGGTTGGAAACGATTCCTTGTGGTTCACGTTTAATTGCAATCCGGTAACTGGAGCCGTTTGGTGCTGCCGTCAGTGAATACTGGCGAATTTCTCGGTTAGCAAAACTATCATCTTCCAAATAAATGCTCAGATACTGGCCAGGTTTGTAATCCATCACTTTCCCGCCATCTTGTGGTACAAATTCAAAGCTACAAATGACATCACTTTTTAGCTCTTTCCGGCTGATATGGAATGGACGCCAGCCACGCCAGCCGCCGTCTGTTGATTCACCACTATGATAGATTTGCTCTTCACGATTGATAAAAACATCAGCGAGCACACCATAAGCTTTTCCCCAGGCGTCCAAAATTTCATTTCCCGGCTGGAACATTTCATCCAACGTTGCCAACAGGTGAGTACCGACAATCTGATAATGCTCTGGTTGAATATTCAGACTAGCGTGTTTATGAGCGATTTTTTCCACTGCGGGTAGTAGTACTTCTAAGTTATCAATATTGGCTGCATAGGCGCAGATCGCATTGAACAAGGCTTCACGCTGATCACCATTAAGTTGATGGCTCATATTAAAGGTGTTTTTCAACTCAGGATTATGTTTAAACATCCGCTCATAGAAATGTGCTGTCAGTTTTGGACCAGTAGCAGAAAGTAGTGGAATAGTTGATTTGACAGTTGCAATAGTTTGGCTATCCAGCATAGTGAAACTCCTGAATTTCTTTCAAGTGGGTAACGAAAGTTATAACATGTAATTTAAATGCAACTTATACTCTTTTGGGGACTTTGTAAATATAGCGTGTGGTCTTTATGGTGAAAAAAATATTCCTAAAAGATATTTACACTAAGGAAAGGACTACTTTAGGTCATAAATTCCGACAAAAGAGGAAAAATGCAGCGTAATTTTCATTACACTATTTAGGACATAGACTTTGCTTGTAATGGATATGCAATCGTTTGCGTAAAATATTTTGTCAAGACTATCTCATTCGGTGAAAAGGGTTTACACTGTGTGCCATTCGGCCCTTTGGGGGTGTTGTTTGAAGAGAAGTTAGCTGAGTCAGGAGAACCCAATGTTAAAGCGTGAAATGAATATTGCTAGTTATGATCCCGAACTATGGCAGGCGATGGAGCAAGAAGTTGTTCGTCAGGAAGAACATATCGAGTTAATTGCTTCTGAAAACTATACCAGCCCAAGAGTTATGCAGGCACAGGGCTCTCAACTTACTAACAAATATGCTGAGGGTTATCCGGGTAAACGCTACTACGGTGGTTGTGAATATGTAGATGTTGTTGAACAGTTAGCTATCGATCGTGCTAAGGCACTATTTGGTGCTGATTATGCCAACGTTCAGCCACACTCTGGTTCTCAGGCGAATGCGGCCGTTTATATGACTTTGCTGCAACCGGGCGATACGGTTCTGGGGATGAATTTGGCACATGGCGGTCATTTGACTCACGGCTCTCCGGTTAACTTTTCTGGTAAGTTATACAACGTTGTACCTTATGGTATCGATGAAAGCGGTAAAATCGATTATGACGATATCGCGGCACAAGCTCAAAAACATCAGCCAAAAATGATTATCGGCGGTTTCTCGGCTTACTCTGGTGTGGTTGATTGGGCAAAGATGCGTGAAATTGCAGATAGCATTGGTGCTTATCTGTTCGTTGATATGGCACACGTTGCTGGCCTAATCGCCGCAGGGGTGTACCCTAACCCGGTTCCTCATGCTCACATCGTCACTACCACGACGCATAAAACACTGGCGGGTCCACGTGGTGGTTTGATCCTGGCGAAAGGTGGCGACGAAGAGTTGTATAAAAAACTGAACTCTTCTGTATTCCCTGGTTGTCAGGGTGGTCCTTTGATGCATGTTATTGCAGGCAAAGCGGTGGCATTGAAAGAAGCAATGGAACCAGAATTCAAAGCATATCAACATCAGGTTGCTGATAACGCGAAAGCTATGGTTGAAGTGTTTTTGGCACGTGGTTACAAAGTAGTTTCTGGCGGTACAGAGAACCACCTGTTCCTGCTGGATCTGGTTGATAAAGACATCACCGGTAAAGATGCTGATGCTGCGTTGGGCCGAGCCAACATTACGGTAAATAAAAATAGCGTGCCTAATGATCCGAAAAGCCCATTTGTCACTTCTGGTGTGCGTGTTGGTACGCCGGCGATTACCCGCCGTGGCTTTAAACAAGCAGAAGCGCGTGAATTAGCTGGCTGGATGTGCGATGTATTGGACAACATCAATGATGAAGCGACCATTGAAACAACTAAGCAGAAAGTTCTGGCTATTTGCGCAAAATATCCGGTTTACGCATAAATTAAAATTTCAATAAGTCATTATATACCCTATGGATTTCAAGATGCATCGCGACGGCAAGGGAGCGAATCCCCGGGAGCATAGCGAACTATGTGACCGGGGTGAGTGAGTGCAGCCAACAAAGAGGCAACTTGAAAGATAACGGGTATAAAACCTGCTCCGGCTAACATTGTTTGCTTAAGTGAGAAATTGAAGAGTGATGTGTGGATTTTTCCTGAGAAATATCCATTTCAAGATAACTCTCAATATCTTAATTGCTTGAGTTAACCAAGTTAGTTAAGGGCGGGTTTTTTGCATTTTTTACCAGGGAGGACTAATGGTTATTCGATCGACGCGCTGGCTGGCGTTAGATTATTTCACGTATTTCTTTTCTTACGGGATATTTTTGCCTTTCTGGGCAGTCTGGCTCCAGGGTGAGGGAATAAAACCCGATATGATGGGGATTTTATTGGGTGCTGGTTTGGTTTCCCGTTTCCTGGGGAGTTTATTAATCACGCCTACCGTTAAAGATCCCGCAAAACTTATTTTTGCGTTGCGCATATCGGCATTACTAACCTTTATTTTCGTTGTTGCCTTTACATTAGGAAATCATTGGGCGTGGCTCCTGTTCGTCATGATTGGCTTCAACCTATTTTTTTCGCCGATGATGCCATTGAGTGATGCGCTGGCAGGAACATGGCAGAAACAATTTCCCTTTGATTATGGGAAAATACGCGTCTGGGGTTCAATTGCCTTTATTATCAGTTCAGCATTAACCGGGGAATTAATTTCTGTCTGGGGACATCGTGCCATCCTCATCACGATATTGTTTAGCGTCTTCTCTACGTTGTTGGTGACATTACTTAGTCCCTCTATCATGCCTGTTGGTGAAACTAAATCTACCAAAGTGGATGTTGTGTCATTTAAACAGTTGTTGTCTGAAAAATCGGTACGTCGATTCCTGTTATGTGTGGCTTTATTGCAGGGAGCCCACGCGGGATATTACAGCTTCAGTGCGATTTACTGGGAAAAGGCAGGTTATTCTGCCTCGGTAGTCGGTTATCTCTGGTCATTGGGCGTAGTGGCTGAAGTGATTATTTTTACTTTGAGTAATAAATTATTTCGGCGCTGGAGTGCCCGTAATCTTCTATTGCTTTCTGGTATATGTGGTGTTGTTCGTTGGGGATTGATGGGAACATTCACTTCATTACCGGTGTTGATTATCGTTCAAATCTTGCATTGTGGTACGTTCACTGTCTGCCATTTGGCAGCGATGCGTTTTATCGGTGCGAGAAAGGAAGGGGAAATTGTGCGTTTGCAAGCGGCCTATTCTGCACTGGCAATGGGGGGCGGTATCGCTGTCATGACGGTAATTGCCGGATTTATGTATGATTATCTTCACAGTGGAATTTTCTGGATGATGGCCTTAGTTGCTTTTCCTGCTATATTCTTGCGACCACAGGTTAAAGCTTATAATTATTAACAATATTTTTGTAAGAAACTAAAGACCTCAATAATATTTTTATGAGATATTATGTCGAATAAATTAACAATAAAAGATATCGCCCGCTTGGCTAATGTCGGTAAATCAACAGTCTCGCGGGTATTAAACAATGAAAATAGTGTAAGTCCACAAGTACGTGAAAGAGTTGAAGCGATTATCCAACAAAATAATTTTATTCCATCTAAATCAGCAAGAGCGATGCGAGTAAAGAGTGACAAAATCATTGCCTTAATTGTGTCACGTCTGGGATCTTTTTCAGAGAATTTATCGATAAGTACCATGTTACCCCTGTTTTACCAGCATGGTTACGACCCTATTATTATGGAAAGCAATTTTGATCCACAGCTTTTACAGGAACATCTACGTCAGTTGGCATTACGTCATGCAGATGGCATTATTTTGTTCGGTTTTACTGGATTGTCAGAAGAGTCTCTTTTCCCTTGGCGGGACAAAATAGTGGTATTTGCCCGTGAATATACGGGTTTTTCTTCTGTATGTTATGACGATATTGGTGCTGTCCGTTTATTGATGAATGAATTCTATCGGCGGGGGCACAGAGATATTAGTTTTCTTGGCGTAGATGATTGTGATACCACGACAGGTTTTCTTCGCCATCAATCCTATCTAGCTTGTTGTGAACAGCAAGATTTGCGCCCACTTTCTGTTCAATGTGATTTAAGCTATCAGAGTGGGTTTCAGCATGTTAATAAGGTATTGAGAGAGAAAACAACAGCTTTAATCTGTGCAACCGATAGTTTGGCGTTAGGTGCATATAAATATTTGCAGCAAAATAATCGGGAAGATATACAAATAGGTAGCATTGGTAATACGCCTTTATTGAATTTTTTATACCCTAACACGCTTTCTATTGATTTAGGTTATAGTGAGGCGGGTAAATATGCAGCTGGTCAATTGATTACTCAAATAAATCGCCAATACCCCAAACAACAAGTAATCATTCCGAGTAAGTTGGCTTAAAAATAAGAAATATTTCCGTCTCAATGTGATCTTCAACCCACTTTTGGGAACGTTCCCATGACAAGCATAACCAAATGATATTAGGATGAAATTAGTTTACTAAGCATGCTAATTAGTAATTGATACTAACTTATGATGACTGGCTATTATGAAAAATAAAATAAATTCTAAAGATATAGAAAAACTAATTACATTAATCGGTGGTTGTGAAAATATAGCCAGTGTAACTCATTGCATTACCCGATTGAGGTTTATATTAGTTGAACCAGTTAAAGCCAAGCCGGATGAGATAAAGAATTTACCGATGGTTAAAGGCTGTTTTACCAATGCAGGGCAATTTCAGGTAGTGATAGGTACCAATGTTGGTGATTATTATCAGGTTTTAAATGGTTATCTTGGTCAATCTGAATTGAATAAAAAAGATAAACAACAGGTTGAGAAAAAAAATATGAAATGGCAAGAGCGTTTCATTTCTAAGTTTGCGGAAATATTTTTTCCCCTCTTACCGGCATTAATTAGCGGTGGGCTTATTCTAGGTTTCCGTAACATTATTGGTGATATTCCTTTTAGTGAAGGTAAAACCTTAGCTCAAATATATCCTATTTGGAAAACAATATATGATTTTTTATGGCTACTAGGAGAGGCAATATTCTTCTATCTGCCAGTGGGTATTTGTTGGTCGGCGGTTAGGATGATGGGTGGAACACCGATATTAGGTATTATATTGGGAATAACACTGGTCTCTCCGCAATTAATGAGCGCTTATCACTTAGGGCAACAAATTCCTGATATATGGAATTTTGGCCTGTTCACGATTGGAAAAGTGGGTTATCAGGCGCAGGTTATTCCGTCACTTTTGGCGGGTATTACTTTGGGGTGGGTTGAAGTTCAGTTAAAACGGGTGGTTCCTAGTTATCTCTATTTAGTGATTGTTCCGGTAGTCTCGTTAATATTGGCAACCTTTTTAGCGCATAGCCTTATTGGGCCATTTGGTCGGTTACTTGGTGATGGGGTAGCTTGGGTTGTTAAGGCGTTGATGACCGGAAGTTTTGCTCCTATTGGCGCTGCTTTATTTGGATTCTTTTACGCGCCGTTGGTGATTACCGGTATACATCAGACCACATTAGCCATAGATATGCAGATGGTTCAAAGTATAGGTGGAACACCGATCTGGCCTATTATTGCATTATCTAATATTGCTCAGGGATCGGCGGTTGTTGGTATTATTTTAGTCAGTAAGAAGCATAATGAACGTGAATTATCCGTGCCTGCGGCTATCTCCGCCTATTTAGGCGTTACTGAGCCGGCAATGTACGGTATTAACATTAAATATCGATTCCCTATGCTCTGTGCCATGATTGGTTCCGGTTTAGCTGGGTTGATTTGTGGGTTGAGTGGTGTATTGGCAAACGGTATTGGTGTGGGTGGTCTGCCAGGTATTCTTTCGATTAAACCGCAATTTTGGCTAATTTACGCATTAGCTATGTTTGTCGCCATCATTGTTCCGTTGATTCTCACGACCGTTGTTTATCGAAAGAAGAATATGACCGGTATGTTAGCTGTTGAATAATGCTGTTAAATCTTCACAAGTAACAGATATAAAAATAACCATTTGGTTATTCAATTCAGGAAATATATTGATAAGGTGTTTTTGATGGACAAAATCATTCCGTGGTGGTTACAAGGTGTCATCTATCAGATATATCCTAAGAGTTTCCAGGATACTACGGGTAGCGGAACAGGCGATCTTAATGGTATTACTTATCGGCTTGATTATTTGAAGAAACTGGGCGTAGATGCTATTTGGGTGACGCCTTTTTACCTCTCACCACAGGTAGATAACGGTTATGATGTCGCTGATTATTATGCGATTGACCCGGCTTACGGCTCAATGGATGATTTTAAGCGTTTGGTTGATGAGGCACATCAACGTGATATCCGTGTCATCGTGGATATTGTTTTCAACCATACCTCGACTCAACATCCTTGGTTTAAACAAGCGCAAGATATTGATAGCCCTTATCGGCAATATTACATTTGGCGGGATGGGGTACCAGGAACCTCGCCTAATAATTGGTTGTCGAAATTTGGTGGTAATGCTTGGGCGTGGCATGAAGCAAGCAAACAGTATTATTTGCACCTGTTTGCTGTTGAGCAGGCCGATCTAAACTGGGAACATGAGCCAGTACGGGCTGAAATGAAAAAGATTTGTGAATTCTGGGCTGGCCTTGGTGTTGATGGCTTCCGTCTGGATGTCATTAACTTGGTTTCTAAGCAGCAAGATTTTCCTGAATCAACTCAGGGGGATGGGCGTCAGTTCTACACCGATGGCCCGCGTATTCATGAATTTCTGCAAGAAATGAACAGAGAAGTATTCCAGCCTGCCGGAGTGATGACGGTCGGGGAAATGTCTTCTACTTCACTGGAACATTGTCAGCGTTATTCTTCATTAGATGGCGAAGAGTTGTCGATGGTTTTTGCTTTTCATCACTTAAAAGTCGATTACCCCAATGGTGAAAAATGGGTTGCAGCGCCGCCCGATTTTATTGAATTGAAGAAAATTTTTGCTAAGTGGCAACAAGGCATGCACGAACGGGCATGGAATGCGCTGTTCTGGTGTAATCACGATCAACCCCGTATTGTTTCACGCTTTGGCGGTGAAGGTGTTTGGCGGGTGCCGTCCGCTAAAATGTTAGCAATGGTACTGCATGGTATGCAGGGAACCCCTTATATCTATCAAGGGGAAGAGCTGGGAATGACTAACCCTCGTTTTTCTCACATTGAAGCGTACCGGGATATAGAAAGTTTAAATATTTATCAAGAGAAGATTGAGCAGGGCAATAATAAACAGCAAATCTTATCGGTCCTGGCGAAGAAATCTCGTGATAATGGTCGAACTCCAATGCAGTGGGATATGACGGCTAATGCAGGGTTTACTCAAGGGGAGCCGTGGATAGCGCTGAATAGTGATTATCAGGATGTGAATGCTGAAAACGCTATGCAGGATGATGATTCAGTTTTTCATTGTTATGCACGCTTAATCAAGCTGCGTAAGGAATATCCTGTATTGACTTATGGTAGCTATGAAGACTTATTACCGTCTCATCCTTCTCTTTGGTGCTATGTGCGTCGTTGGGAAAATCAGACGTTGTTGGTTATTGCCAATCTCAGTGTTGAAGTGCAGGAATGGTCGCTGGACGCTTCTTTATCCGATTGCTCATGGGTTAAATTGATGGGGAACTATCCTGAAAACCAGTTACCTGCAAAAGATATGCAGCTACAGCCTTATGAAGCCGTTTACTGGTTAGCGGAGTAACAATTTATTGGTTAACGAAGTAACAATGGTCTTTATTGTTAAATGAATTGTAGGAGCGGAGGGTAGACCGCATTTTTGCAGTCTACCTGATTACCGTCTTGCCATTCTTATTTAAAATTAACTGGAATTAACGTTTCAACGCTTCTGATAATTCATCACGCATTTCAGCCAGAATATCTTTAACAACGCGTGGATTACCTGCAACAATGTTGCCAGAATGAATATAATTATGACCGCCAACGAAATCAGTTACGATACCGCCAGATTCACGAACTAACAGTTCGCCACCCATAAAATCCCACGGTTTTAGGCCAATTTCAAAGAAACCATCTACCCGGCCAGCCGCAACATAAGCCAGATCCAGAGCAGCCGAACCTGTACGACGGAAATCAGCACAACTAACAAATAATTTACTCAAAATACTAATAAAAACAGTGGAATGATGTTTTGCTTTGAATGGGAAACCTGTTGCCAGAATAGTACCATCCAGATCACGGGCATTGGTGCCACGCAGACGGTAGCCATTTAACTGTGCCCCTTGACCACGGGTTGAGGTGAAAAGCTCATTACGCATTGGATCATAAACAACCGCAACTTCAGTACGGCCTTTAATGCGTACTGCAATAGAAACGGCGAAGTGAGGGAGGCGTTTGATAAAGTTAGTCGTGCCATCCAGTGGATCGATTACCCATTGAATATCAGTATCTTCTCCTGACAACTCGCCACTCTCTTCGGTAATAATCGAGTGTTTGGGATAAGATTTGCGAATAACGTCGATAATGAGCGCTTCTGCGGCTTTGTCAACGTTGGTAACAAAGTCGTTATTGCCTTTTTGGCTAGCTTCAACCGCATCGGGAGTTTCATAATTTTTGGCAATTAGGTTGCCGGCTTTACGCGCTGCGCGTATGGCGATAGTCAGCATTGGATGCATGGGATATCTTCCACCAGGATGTTAAAGAACGGGTAATTAATCGGCGCATAGTATAGCAGTAATTCGGAAAAATGACTAATGCTGTGTTAAGATATTTGGCTCTTATAACCATCCAGACTATTCAGAAGTTGTCATGTTAGAAAATATCCGCATTATCTTGGTTGAAACTTCCCACACCGGAAATATGGGGTCAACCGCCCGGGCAATGAAAACAATGGGATTAACTAATCTTTATCTAGTTAATCCTTTGGTTCAGCCAGACTCTCATGCGATTGCACTTTCTGCGGGTGCTAGCGATGTTATTGGTAATGCGACGATTGTCGATAGTTTGGATAAAGCGCTGGCGGGTTGCGGCTTGGTGATTGGTACCAGCGCCCGTTCAAGAACGTTATCATGGCCGGTGGTCGAACCTCGTGAATGTGGTGAGCGTAGTGTTCAGGAGGCTGCACATGCGCCAGTTGCCATTGTTTTTGGCCGTGAGCGGGTAGGGTTGATCAATGAAGAATTGCAGAAGTGCCATTATCATCTGAATATTCCAACTAATCCGGAGTACGGTTCATTAAATCTGGCAATGGCGGTTCAGCTTGTCAGTTATGAAATCCGTATGGCCTATTTGGCGCGTCAGGATAAAACTGAGCAAAAAAACGATGAAGTGGAATATC
This sequence comes from Photorhabdus antumapuensis, assembly GCF_020387775.1. Classification (NCBI taxonomy): domain Bacteria; kingdom Pseudomonadati; phylum Pseudomonadota; class Gammaproteobacteria; order Enterobacterales; family Morganellaceae; genus Photorhabdus; species Photorhabdus antumapuensis. The sequence continues at coordinate 25,785 of NZ_JAHZMK010000007.1, read as the reverse complement.
CATTAGCTGATGATATGGAACGCTTTTATCATCATTTTGAACGTGTATTAAATGATTCAGGTTTTATTAGGAAAGCGCACCCAGGCCAAATAATGAATAGATTAAGGCGGCTTTTTACCCGTGCCCGGCCTGAGATGCAGGAACTGAATATTCTGCGTGGCATCCTGTCCTCCGTTGAAAAATGGGCGAAGAAATAGTTGAGTAAATTACTAGGTTAAATAGTTGACTAAAACACTCAGGAATGACACAATTTATTCATATTTCACCACGGGGTAATTCATTTATGAGATTGACATCTAAAGGGCGTTATGCAGTAACTGCCATGCTTGATGTGGCGTTACACTCACAAGAAGGTCCGGTACCATTGGCCGACATTTCTGAACGTCAGGGTATTTCCCTCTCCTATCTTGAACAGCTATTTTCGCGCTTGCGCAAAAATGGTCTGGTTTCAAGTGTCCGTGGTCCGGGTGGCGGTTACTTGTTGGGCAAAGATGCCAGTGAAATTGTTGTTGCCGAAGTGATTTTCGCAGTTGATGAATCAGTAGATGCTACCCGTTGTCAGGGTAGAGAAGGGTGTCAGGGCGGTGATCGCTGTCTGACTCATACTTTATGGCGCGATTTAAGTGATCGTATTACCGGTTTCCTGAGCGGTATCAGTTTAGAAGAATTAGTCAATAACCAAGAAGTATTGGACGTTGCTGGTCGCCAGGATAACGATAAACGCCGTGCACCTAACGGCAGAGCACAAGAAACAATTAATGTCAATCTGCGTCCATAAGCAGAACTTGTGATGAATTGAAGTATTAGAAGTAGGGAGTATGTGAGCAATGAAATTACCAATTTATTTAGATTACTCAGCAACGACACCGGTTGATCCGCGTGTTGCTGAAAAGATGATGAACTATCTGACCAGGGACGGGATATTTGGTAACCCCGCTTCTCGTTCACATCGTTTCGGCTGGCAGGCTGAAGAAGCGGTTGATATTGCCCGTAATCAGATTGCTGATTTAGTGGGTGCGGATCCGCGTGAAATTGTTTTTACTTCTGGCGCAACGGAATCTGACAACCTTGCCATTAAAGGGGCGGCTAATTTTTACCAGAAAAAGGGCAAGCACATCATCACCAGCAAAACTGAGCATAAAGCGGTGCTGGATACTTGCCGTCAATTGGAACGTGAAGGATTTGCAGTCACTTATTTGGCACCTCAGAGCAACGGGTTGATTGATTTAAACGATCTGGAAGCCGCGGTGCGTGATGACACCATTCTGATTTCTATCATGCATGTTAACAATGAAATTGGTGTGGTACAGGATATTGCCGCTATCGGCGAAATGTGTCGCAGTCGCGGTATCGTTTTCCATGTTGATGCTACTCAGAGCGTAGGCAAGCTGCCAATTGACTTAACCAAATTGAAAGTCGATCTGATGTCTTTCTCGGCCCATAAGATTTATGGGCCGATGGGGATTGGCGCGCTGTACGTTCGCCGTAAACCACGCATTCGTATTGAAGCACAGCAGCATGGTGGCGGTCATGAACGTGGAATGCGTTCTGGTACTTTGCCTGTTCATCAGATTGTGGGTATGGGTGAAGCTTACCGTATTGCTAAGCAGGAAATGGAGAGTGAATCCCAGCGTCTGCGTGGTCTGCGGTTGCGCCTGTGGCAGGGTATCAAAGATATCGAAGAGGTCTTCCTTAACGGAGATTTAGAGCACGGGGCGCCACATATTCTGAATGTCAGCTTCAACTATGTTGAAGGTGAATCACTGATGATGTCATTAAAAGATCTGGCGGTTTCTTCGGGTTCTGCATGTACTTCCGCCAGCTTGGAGCCTTCCTACGTATTGCGTGCGTTGGGGATGAATGACGAACTGGCTCACAGCTCTATCCGTTTCTCTTTAGGGCGCTTTACGACAGAAGAAGAGATCGACTATGCCATTGAACTGATTCACAAATCTATTGGCCGCCTGCGTGAACTTTCTCCACTGTGGGAAATGTTTAGACAAGGTGTGGATCTAAATAGTATCGAATGGTCTCATCATTAATCAGACGGTTTCAGGAGTAATAACATGGCTTACAGCGAAAAAGTAATTGATCACTATGAAAATCCACGTAACGTCGGTTCTTTCGATAGTGAAGATCCTATGGTTGGCAGCGGCATGGTCGGTGCCCCTGCGTGTGGTGACGTCATGAAACTGCAAATCAAAGTCAATAATGAAGGCATTATTGAAGATGCGCGTTTCAAAACTTACGGTTGCGGTTCTGCGATTGCTTCCAGCTCTTTAGTGACTGAATGGATGAAGGGCAAATCTCTGGAGCAGGCAGAAGCGATTAAAAATACTGAAATTGCAGATGAATTAGAACTGCCGCCAGTGAAAATCCACTGCTCTATTCTGGCGGAAGATGCGATTAAAGCAGCGATTGCGGATTACAAAAGTAAACGCCAGGGCAAATAATTGCCCTTGATAATAAGAAAATAGAAAAAAATTTGGTGGATACTGGCTGTTACATACCATCCGATATCCGCCTTTGCTGGTTTTAATAAGTGAGGTTGTTGTATGTCAATTTCCCTTACAGAAAGTGCCGCACAACGCGTTTCGTCATTCCTGGGTAACCGTGGAACAGGTGTTGGTTTGCGTCTGGGCGTCAGAACATCAGGCTGCTCAGGTATGGCCTATCTGCTTGAATTTGCTGATATGATTAACGAAGATGACACTGTGTTTGAAGATAAGGGTGTCAAAGTTATCGTAGATGGCAAGAGCATGGTCTATCTCGACGGTACGGAACTGGATTTTGTTAAAGAGGGCCTTAACGAAGGCTTTAAATTCAACAACCCAAATGTTTCCAGCGAATGTGGTTGTGGAGAGAGTTTTAACGTTTAATTCCGTTTTTCGGCCAAATCCAGAGTAAGTTTAGATTATGGACTATTTCACTTTATTTGGGCTGCCGGCTCGTTATGCTGTTGATCGTGAACAACTGGCAAGCTGTTATCAAGAATTGCAGCGTCAGTTTCATCCGGATCGCTTTGCTAGTCAGCCAGAGCGTGAAAAAACGCTGGCGTTGCAGCAGGCAGTGACTATCAATGACGGTTATCAAACGCTCAAACATCCACTGAAACGCGCTGAATATATGCTCTCTCTGCATGGTTTTGATTTAGCCAATGAACAGCACACCATGAATGACAACGCTTTCCTGATGGAACAGCTTATGTTGCGGGAAGAATTGGAAAGTATTGCCAGTGAAACCGATGCAGAAGTGGCATTAGCTGATTTTGCTGCTCGTCTGGACGGGATGATTAAAACCCGTAGTCAGCTAATGGTGCAGCAATTAGATGAACAGCAGTGGGAGCAAGCAGCCGATACGGTACGTAAATTACGTTTTCTCGATAAATTGCAACAGCAGATTGAGCAACTGGAAGAACGTTTACTGGACGACTTTTAAGGAAAGCGCATATGGCTTTATTACAAATTAGCGAGCCGGGTTTATCCGCTGCACCACATCAACGTCGTTTAGCTGTCGGTATTGATTTAGGCACGACACATTCATTAGTTGCCACTGTTCGCAGTGGGCAAGCGGAAACATTGATGGATAGTGAAGATCGTTCCCTGCTTCCTTCGGTTGTTCGCTACCATGAAAAGGGCCTTGAAATTGGTTGGCAGGCCCGTCAACAGGCTGCGTGTGATCCCGCGAATACCATCAGTTCAGTAAAACGTATGATGGGCCGCTCTCTGGCTGACATTCAGCAACGTTATCCAAATCTTCCTTATCAATTTCAAGCGAGTGAAAACGGGTTGCCGTTGATCAATACCGCAACCGGTTTGGTCGATCCTATTCAGGTTTCTGCTGAAATTCTTAAATCTCTAGCGCAGCGTGCAGAAGAGACACTGGATGGGAAACTTGATGGTGTTGTGATCACTGTTCCTGCCTACTTTGATGATGCACAGCGTCAGGGAACAAAAGATGCGGCGCGTTTAGCTGGGTTACATGTTCTGCGTTTGCTTAATGAACCGACTGCCGCTGCGGTTGCCTACGGGCTGGATTCTGGTCAAGAAGGTGTGATTGCGGTTTATGATTTAGGTGGCGGAACATTTGACGTTTCTATTCTGCGGTTAAGTCGTGGTGTTTTTGAAGTGTTGGCAACCGGTGGCGATACTGCCCTTGGCGGTGATGATTTCGATTTGATACTGGCTGACTGGATCAGTGAACAGGCGGGGATTGGCAATCGAAATGACCATAGTTTGCAACGTCAGCTACTGGATATGGCTACTCAGGTAAAAATCACCTTGAGTGATGCTGATATTGCAGCGATAAACATTGCCGGTTGGCAAGGTAAAATCACTCGTTGTGAATTTGAAGCCCTGATAACCCCGTTGATAAAACGCACTTTACTGGCAAGTCGCCGGGCATTGAAAGATGCAGAAGTCTCTGCGGGTGAGGTTCTACAGGTGATTATGGTGGGTGGTTCAACCCGTATACCGTTGGTTCGTCACAGGGTTGGTGAATTTTTTGGCCGCGAACCGCTGACTTCCATTGATCCTGATAAAGTGGTAGCTGTGGGTGCTTCGATTCAGGCGGATATTCTGGTGGGTAACAAGCCAGATAGTGACATGCTACTGTTGGATGTGATCCCGCTTTCACTTGGGCTGGAAACGATGGGGGGCTTGGTTGAAAAAGTTATCCCACGTAACACGACCATTCCGGTTGCCAAAGCGCAGGAATTCACCACCTTCAAAGACGGCCAGAGTGCAATGAGTATTCATGTGGTGCAAGGGGAAAGAGAATTGGTAAGTGATTGCCGTTCACTGGCCCGTTTTACCCTACGTGGTATTCCGCCATTACCGGCTGGTGGGGCCCATATCCGGGTCACTTTCCAGGTAGATGCTGATGGTTTGCTGAATGTCAGTGCGTTGGAGAAATCCACTGGCGTCGAAGCTTCTATTCAGGTGAAGCCTTCCTATGGCTTATCTGATGAAGAAATCGCTCGCATGATAAAAGATTCTATGGCAAATGCTCAGGAAGATATCAGTGTGCGCAAACTGGCAGAACAAAAAGTTGAAGCGGCACGGGTACTGGAAAGTGTCACCAAGGCGTTAGAAAAAGATGCCGATCTACTGAATGAACAAGAACAGGCGGCAATTGATGCTGCCGTGGAAATACTTATAAAAAGCGTTCAGGGCAGTGATCCTGAAATTATTGAAAACGCAATTAAACAACTGGATAAGCAAACGCAGGAATTTGCTGCCCGCCGGATGAATTCATCTATTCGTCGGGCGTTGGCGGGCCATTCTGTGGACGAGATTTAATTATGCCAAAAATTGTATTTTTACCTCATAACGATCTTTGCCCTGATGGTGCGGTTCTGGAAGCCAAAGAGGGGGAATCCATTCTGAATGTTGCATTGCGCAATGGGATTGAGATTGAGCATGCTTGTGAAAAATCCTGTGCTTGCACAACTTGCCACTGTATCGTTCGTGAAGGTTTCGATTCACTAGAAGAGAGTTCTGAACTGGAAGATGACATGCTGGATAAAGCTTGGGGGCTGGAACCGGAAAGTCGTCTGAGTTGTCAGGCTAAAGTTTCTGACGAAGATTTGGTGATAGAAATTCCAAAATACACCATTAACCATGCCCGTGAGCACTGATTGGCAGGAGAAAAATAAATGAGCCTGAAATGGTCCAACAGCCGTGAAATCGGTGAAGCGCTATATGACAAATTCCCAGAGGTGGACCCAAAAACCGTTCGCTTTGCTGATATGCACCAGTGGATTTGTGAACTGGATGACTTTGATGATGTGCCTGAAAAATCCAATGAAAAGATTTTAGAAGCAATTCTGCTCGTTTGGTTAGATGAGTTTGAATAACAAATAGCATTAATTTGTTATTTATCTGTCATCGTTTTAAGTTAGGCTGAACTTCAATGAAAAACTGGCTTTGGCCGGTTTTTTTATAGGATGAATATCTGGCAGACGAAGAATTATATCGGTAGAAGCTTGAATAAGCTTCTCACTGCCATTAAGCGGTAATAATAAGAGGTGAGAAAAGAATGACTAAACAAATCATGCCAATAACACTGTCTTATGAACCAGCAGCAGCTTGCTGGGGTGAAAAAGCGCTGATTAGTTCCAGTGATCAAGGGGTGATGATTCATCTGGTGGGTAAAGGTAAATTAGGGGCGGTTCAACGTGCTGGACGTAAAATTGACGGGCAGGGAATTCGTCATGTAGCTCTGGTTGGCGAAGGTTGGGATTTGGAGAAAAGTTGGGCTTTCTGGCAAGGATTCCGTGCGCCAAAAGGCAACCGTTCTATCGAATGGCCTCAATTGCCTGCGGCTGAAAAACAGGAATTGGAAAGCAGAATTAAAATTATTGATTGGGTGCGTGACACGATCAATATGTCGGCGGAAGAGCTTGGGCCGGAGCAATTGGCGAAGCGTGCGATAGACCTGATGTGTGGCATGGCTGGTGAGTCAGTAAGTTATCGCATTATTAAAGGCGAAGATTTACGTGAACAGGGTTATGCTGGCATTCATACCGTTGGCCGTGGTTCTTCTCGTGATCCGATCTTGTTGGCGTTGGATTACAACCCAACTGACAACCCACAAGCGCCGGTGTTTGCCTGCCTGGTAGGTAAAGGCGTCACATTTGATACTGGTGGTTACAGTCTGAAACAATCTTCCTTTATGGATTCCATGAAATCGGATATGGGTGGAGCAGCAACTCTGACAGGCGCATTGGCGCTGGCAATCAGTCGTGGCTTGAAACAGCGAGTTAAACTGTTCCTCTGCATAGCGGATAACATGGTCAGCGGTAACGCCTTTAAACTGGGTGATGTTATTCATTACCGTAATGGCAAATCTGTTGAAGTGATGAATACGGATGCGGAAGGTCGTCTGGTGCTGGCTGATGGTTTAATTGATGCCAGTAAAGAGAAAGCGAAATTAATCATTGATGCGGCAACCTTGACCGGTGCAGCGAAAACAGCGGTGGGTAATGACTACCACTCTGTACTCAGCTTTGATGACAAACTGGCGGCTGATCTGTTGGCGGCGGCTGCATCCGAGAATGAATTGTTCTGGCGTTTACCATTAGCTGAATTCCATCGTAGCCAACTGCCATCGAATTTTGCTGATTTAAACAACGTTGCTGCGCCATCGCATACTGCGGGTGCCAGTACCGCGGCGGCTTTCCTGTCTCACTTTGTGGAAGAATACCAAAAAGGTTGGGTTCACATTGATTGCTCGGCAACTTATCGTAAATCTGCGGTAGAACATTGGTCTGCTGGTGCAACAGGTTATGGGGTTCGTTCGATTGCTAATTTGTTGTTGGCGAAGGCAAAATAAATTTATTTTATCTAAAAAACTGATTGGAGATTTTTATGAGTTCATTAAGTGAATTAACTTCGGTTGAGATGGATGTTCCAAGTGGTAGTAAAATAACACTTAGCCAACCGGAAGAATATCCTTCGCAGCTCATTGAAGCTTTGGTCAGTTTATTTAGCCAACGTAAACCTGTTCGCCGTGCTTTTATTATTCAAGCCCATGATAAAAATGTGGATGAAAATCCTAATCTATTAATTGGGTTGGAAATAAATGGCACCGTAGATGAAATTGAACAACTGATCCATGAAGCGGGCAGTATTGCTTGTGAATACACATCAGAAGAAGAACCGATTGACTTCTGTTTAGTTGATGAAAAAGAGCGTGGCATCAGCCATTATTTAATTCAGCATACGCAGCCATTTTACCAGCGTAAATTAGGTAGTTGGTTACGGGGAAATATTCCGGTAATGAATAAATGACTATTTAGCGAGTGATAAATAGTGGTCGGTAGAATTGGGAGCTTCCATTTATTACCACAACCATTACCGAATCAAGTAGAAATTAAAGAGTCTGAGTCCAGTAAAATACCGGGCTCAGACTTGGACATAATTAGAACCCTCTGGGCAAAATAATCCACAGTTTCCATCATTTTCTCCATGAATTATGAGGCAGTGGATAATCTGTTATTCCCACATATTTGCCGCTTCCTAATGTGGCTCTCAACGGGGAAACTCCGCACACCAAAATAAAGATCCTCGCTACGATCGCGACCGGGGGATGGCAGACGATCAAGAATGTCCGTCATGGTCACACGCAACGAAGTGGCATAAGCTTCCGCGACATCACCCCCCATCGACGCATAGAATAGAGTTTGATTGCACGAATATGCTCTCTGGCCTTCTTAGTAAACCGAACGCTCATCCCTAAGCCTTACCCTCAAGTTCATCAACTGTTAGCGGCGCAAACACATCATCAATGCTATGTAATTCACTACGATCAGCCTGTGCAATAGATTCAGCCAAAACGGCTTTTAAACTCTGTAGCTTGAGCTGTGCGAACTGGTCATACTCTTCAGGAGAGATAACCACGGCCACATGCTTACCATGCTTACTAATTGTCACTGGCTCACGCTGAACTTTCATAAGCAGATCACCAAACTGATTCTTAGCTAGCTGTGCGGGAATAATTTCCATACATCACCTACCGTCTAAAATGGCTCGAATAGCTATTATGGCTAAAATGGCATGTAATTACCAGTAATCAGAAACGGCCAACCATAAACGGAATGATCCGTAACGATCCTAAATATGGGGAAAAAGGAGAAAATGCGTAATAGACTTCCTTGGATGCGCCCTTATAAGTATCAAGTCGTTATTTGTATACTGTTGGTCTGGCGCTCCCGATTACTCAATAGAGTAAATAGTTCTCTTAATATAAATAAGGTCGAGATAATTATAATTCAGTTTTATTTCATATATATGGTAATGTTAAATAGGTTATTGAAAATAATAAAATCCAATGACAAAGATAATTGCGAAACGAATAAAATCAAATCATAATAACCTATAAATAATTCAGTTATTATATTAACTCTTTTTTTAAATAAAATCATTCTCAACTGATATTTCTATTTTTACAATAAATCCAATTTAATTTTCTCAAGAGAAAACTTTATAGAATAGATAAAGTATTATCTGGTAATACATATTTCCATTATTTTTGTGGCCTATTCTAATAGTTGCTTTATAAAATTATTAATAATGATTTTATAAAAACTTTTAATTTCACTGTATGTATAGTTAAATTGGTAATAATTTTAAAAAGGAAACACTAATAAGAAATTAGCGATATTTTTTGTCTTAAATAGCTATGTTGTATAAAACAATTGTTTATTTGTTTTATGCTATTTTTATCACGTTTATATTAAAAAAGTATGTTAATTGTTTTTTACGTAATTAAATTTAGTGTTACTTTTATGTGGCAGGACTTTTAATTGCGTGGCTGGGATAGCCCATCACTTCTGGGTTTTATTGACAGATGTTGAGTTAAATAGAAAGGTTTTTATACCTAATAGATTTCGA
>NZ_JAHZMK010000007.1:0-16355 GCF_020387775.1 Photorhabdus antumapuensis | reverse complement strand
AAAGATGAAGGGTATATATCTAAGACTTGAACTTATGGAGAAATATATGTCTTTAAAGAGGAAAGTTTCATATTTGGAAGAAGTTAATGGTTCAGCAAAGGCAAATGAGGTATTGACCTGGCTACAGGCTTATATTCCAGGTAAAGATCCTAATATTGTCGTTAGGCATGATCCCAGTAAAGATGCGGCGAAAGAGTTAATTCGAAGTGATTACCGTTGGGGGCATCAGAGTGATGACAAATCTGAAACTTTCCAATTAACGTATAATTTCCTGGAGAGTGAACCGGATGATATGCCATTGAATATTTACGGATTTTCAGCATTTAATGAAGAACAAAAAGCTGCCGCAGAACTGTCAATTCAATCTTGGGCTGATGTTGCGAATATTAAATTCACGGAAACCTATGATATCAAGGAAGCGAATATCACTTTTGGTTTCTTTGATATTAGTTTAACAGATGATTATGCGTTTGCTGAGATGCCGAACCCATATTTGTCACAAGTAGGAACTTGGTATAATGCGGAAAGCCGTACTTTCTTAAAAAATGATATTGAATTGAATGGTTATGGCCGCCATACATTTACTCATGAGATCGGCCATACATTAGGGTTGGATCATCCGGCCGATTATGATGCGTCTGATAAGGTAATACCAACTTACAAGAAAAGCGCTACCTATTTTGAAGATAGCGGCGCTTATACCGTCATGGGTTATTTCAGTGAAAAAAATACCGGGCAAGATTTTAAAGGTATTTATTCTGCCGCGCCATTACTTAACGATATTTCAGCCATTCAGTCGGTGTATGGCGCAAATAATACTACTCGTACCGATGACACTGTATATGGTTTTAATTCCAATACAGATCGCGATTTCTTTACTGCAAAAGACGCAAATAGCAAACTCGTGTTCACTGCCTGGGATGCGGGTGGCAATGATACCTTTGATTTCTCTGGTTTTACTCAAGATCAACGTATTAACTTGAATGAAGCCTCTTTCTCGAATGTGGGTGGTCTGAAAGGAAACGTCTCTATCGCCCGTGGTGTCACGATTGAAAATGCGATTGGTGGCAGTGGAAATGACATTCTGATAGGGAATGACGCCAACAATATTCTCAAGGGTGGTGCAGGTGATGACATCATCTACGGTGGCCTGGGAGCTGATCAGCTTTGGGGCGGGGAAGGCAAGGATACATTTGTCTACCTAAGCGCCAAGGAGTCACCTTTCCTTGAGCGTGATTGGATTCATGACTTTGTTTCCGGTGAGGACAAGATTGATTTGTCGTTGTTCGATCTGGGTAAAGAAGGGAAAGGGGGTGTTAAGTTTGTTGAAGAATTTACCGGTGCGGTTGGGGAAGCAGTGATCAACTATGATAGCGTTAACAAGGTAAATGATTTCGTTATTAATATGGGAGGAGAATTATCCCACGATGGTTTTGGGGTGAAGATTATTGGAGAGCCGCTGACAGAGGTTGATTTCATCCTTTCATAACACAACAACACAACCGCATCTGACTGGATGCGGTTATTCGTTTAGTCTACTTTGAGCGATTGGGCGTGTAATTTTGTATGCTGTCCATATGCATTTTCTTTTCTCTTGATTGACGTCAAACCCTTTCAACCGGTTCTGTTTCCTTTCAAACTGGCGATAGATATTGTGAGAATGAGTACCCGAAATCTGGATATGTTGGCGATATTTTTAGGAATAAATTTTGAATTAATTGCGATATTAGATTTGCTGACTAAATGATTTTTGGGGAAACCATATCGGGCTGAACTGATTTAACGAGTGGTTGGCGTTCTTAATCTACTATTTTTCTATTATATAATAAGTCAAATACATTTGAATAAGTAATTAATTGTGTGATTTTTTTATTTTAAAACAGTTAACGAGTAATCTATTTTTAAATTAAAATTATTTATTAATGATATTGAATGTAATTAATATATACATTGGTCGTATTATTTCATTATGACAAAACAATATATATGGAATTTAGTTTTAATTTGAAATTGTTTCATGTCGGTGTTAAATGTAATTAACGTTTACATTAGTTGTATAATTTGATTATTATAAAATAATATGTAATCAGGCTGGTTGATAATTTTTACGTGTATAAATATACATTGATCAATATAACAAAATGATAAATAACATTTTTTGTGATGAAATCCGTTTCCTGTTGGAATACGGGTAGGTCAATTTTTTAGAGAATTATCAAAGTAAATCCGGTATTAATTGGAGATTTAGGAGGTTTGGTTTGTCTTTCTAATTATTTTATTTTTCGTGAAATAATTTACATATGATATTAATTCAAAATGGATAAAATAAAGCAGGGATTTAGCATTCATGCCAGTAAATATATTCAATATACCCAATGGATTTCAAGATGCTTCGCGACGGCAAGGGAGCGAATCCCCGGGAGCATAGAGAACTATGTGACCGGGGTGAGTGAGTGCAGCCAACAAAGAGGCAATTTGAAAGATAACGGGTATAAATCCATTTTCATTTAGTTATGAAATTCAGCGTCAGCCAATAAAAAATTGTACAAAATCAAAGGCGCTTATTAAAAAAATAGGAACAAAAATGGAATATCTTTTGCTGGTTCACCGTGTGAGCCGTTTATTCCGTTATCAGGAAAATAATTGTCGAAGAATTGCTAATTATACGGCTATTAACCGGACTATTACATCCAGCGTCCAAGAGAATGTGCTGTCTGAGGATCTTAATTGATGCTTGGTGTGTGCCCGTTTTTTATTTCTTTGAGGAAAGAAATAAGGGCAAAACATTTGTGATGACTGTTGAGAATGACAGTTTTCAAATAACTAACAGATTCGTTGAGGTAGTAAGTAGATGAAAGATAGCATGGCTAAAAAGGAAATTATCGTTGACGCTGGATTAGTGCCAGCACCGTCAGAAAAGGTCGGCGACGACATATCTGTTCAGAAACTTCATTTGTTGTCAGAGGCTGAACGTACACTGTTGTTGGAAACCTGGAATGCCACTGAAACCGTCTATCCCGACCAGTTAGGTATCCATCAGTTGTTTCAACGACAAGTGGAGAAAACCCCGACCGCGCCGGCGTTAATCGTAGGGGATAAGACCCTGAGTTATGAGGAATTGAATGCTCGTGCTAACCGACTGGCTCATCAACTGATTAAACAGGGGATTTGCCAGAATGATCATGTGGCAATCCTGTTAGAGCGATCTATCGAATTGGTGGTGGCTCAATTGGCTATTCTCAAGGCGGGGGCGGTTTATATCCCTATCGATCCCGGTGTGCCGGATGAGAGAAAAAATTGGTTGATAAACGATTGCTTAGCCAAATTATTGCTCACCGGCGCACAAGCGAATATCCCGGCTAATCTGGATATCCCGCTAATTCGTCTCTCTGATGAGACAGAAGCGAACAAGGCGGAAGAGCGCTTTAATCCTGACTTACTTTGTTCTGGTACTGCGCCAGCCTATATCATGTACACCTCCGGCTCGACTGGCGCCCCAAAAGGGGTAATCGTGCCTCACCGAGCTGTGGTCCGACTCGTTATTAATAATGGCTATGTTGAAATTCAACCCAATGATCGGGTTGCCTTCGCGGCTAACCCCGCATTTGATGCCAGTACTTTTGAAGTGTGGGCACCTTTGCTTAATGGCGGGGCATTGGTGGTTATCGACCACACCACTTTGTTGACGCCGCAGGAATTTGTACAGGCTTTAGACCGTTATCAAATTAACATTTTGTGGTTAAGCGTCGGCTTGTTTAACCGGCTGGCGGCGGAGCTGTCCCCAATTCTGCCGCAGATTAAGAAGCTGATTGTCGGCGGCGATCTCCTTGATCCCCATGTGATTTCCCAAGTTTTACGCAAGAACCCGCCTCAGCAGTTATTGAATGCCTACGGGCCGACCGAAGGCACCACCTTTACCACCACATACCGAATTGAAGCCTTGGCCGCAGGAACGACCCACATTCCTATTGGTCGACCCATTGCTAACTCGCGGGTTTACTTACTGGATGAGCAGGGCCAGCCGGTGTCATTGGGCAGGGTGGGCGAGATTTATGTTGGAGGCGACGGGGTGGCCTGCGGTTATCTCAATCGCCCTGAGTTGACCGCTGAACGCTTTGTGGTTGATCCGTTTAGTGATGCACCGGATGCGCGGATGTACCGAACCGGGGATTTGGCCCGCTATTTGCCGGATGGCAATCTGGAATTTTTGGGCCGCAACGATCAACAGGTGAAAATCCGTGGGTTCCGGATTGAACCGGGAGAAATTGAAGCCCGATTGGTGGAGTATTCGGCAGTACGTGAAGCGGTGGTGTTGGCGTTAGGCGAAGGGCAGGACAAGCAGTTAGTTGCTTATGTACTGGCGGAGACGGACAACGAATTGCCTACCCACTTGCGTGAACACTTAAGTAAGCGGTTACCTGATTATATGGTGCCGGTGGCCTTTGTACGGTTGGATGAATTCCCGCTAACGCCTAATGGCAAACTGGATCGTCGGGCGTTGCCGGCACCGGGTGAAGAAGCCTTTGCCCGTCAGGTTTACGCCGCACCGCAAGGGAAGCGGGAAATTGCATTGGCTACTATCTGGCGTGAGCTGTTGGGTATTGAGCAGATAAGTCGGCATGACAGTTTCTTTGCACTGGGCGGCCATTCACTGCTCGGTGTACGCATGATTGAACAGCTACGTCATTTAGGGCTGACATTGTCTGCCAGCGACCTGTTTCAATCGCCAATACTGGCGGAGTTGGCTCAAACATTGGGGCAGCATCAGGTTATGGCAGTACCGCCGAATGTCATTACCCCGGCGACCACCGCACTGACACCGGAGATGTTACCCCTAATTGATTTGACTCAGCCTGAGATTGATCACATGGTCGAGCAGGTGCCGGGTGGGGTGGCTAATATTCAGGATATCTATGCGCTGTCACCGTTGCAGGACGGTATCTTGTTTCACCATCTGCTGGCGAAAGAAGGTGATCCTTACTTGCTGGCCTATCCAATGATCTTTGCTGACCGTGGTTTACTAGACCGCTATTTATTTGCGGTACAACAGGTGGTTGACCGTCATGATATTTTACGTACCGCTTTTACCTGGCAAGGATTATCCGTTCCGGCGCAGGTGGTTTGGCGTCAGGCCCCGTTATCAGTGACTGAACTGACGCTGAATCCGGCTGACGGACTGGTTAGTGACCAACTGGCACAACGTTTTGATCCGCGCCAATACCGCCTCGATTTGAGTCAGGCCCCGTTGTTACGCTTTGTGATAGCACAGGAAACGGATGGCCGCTGGTACGTACTGCAATTACAACATCACTTGATTGGCGACCATACCACGCTGGAAGTCATGAACCGCGAAGTTCGGGCCTATCTTGACGGACAGGACGATAACCTACCGTTGCCGGTCCCTTTCCGCAATCTGGTGGCTCAGGCTTGGCAAGGGGTTGACCAGACAGAACATCACCGATTCTTTACCGATATGTTAGCGGAAGTGGATGAACCGACGTTACCGTTTGGGCTGACTGAGGTACATCGTGATGGTTCTCAGGTAACACAAGCGCAGCGGATGTTGTCTCCTATGCTGAATGACCGCCTGCGTGCTCAGGCGAGACGTCTGGGTGTCAGTCTGGCAACCCTGTGTCATCTGGCTTGGGCACAGGTGTTGTCACGGACCAGCGGACAAGAGAAAGTGGTGTTCGGCACCGTACTATTTGGGCGTATGGCCGCCGGGGAAGGGGCCGACAGCGGCATGGGGCTGTTTATCAATACCTTACCACTACGGCTGGATATCGATGATACCCCGGTACACAATAGCGTCAGAGTAGCGCATACCCGATTGGCCGGATTGCTGGATTATGAACATGCTTCACTGGCGCTGGCTCAGCGTTGCAGTGGGGTACAGGGCGGCACACCACTTTTTAGTGCCCTGTTGAATTACCGGCATAATGAGCAACCGATGGTCCCGCATGAGATGGTGCCGGGTATTGAATTTCTTGGCGAACAGGAGCGCACCAACTACCCGTTTGTGCTGTCGGTAGAGGATGGTGGCAATACACTGGGGCTGACTGCTCAGGTAGTACAACCGTTTGATTCAGAACGAGTATGCGGTTACATGCAACAGGCGCTGGAAAGCCTGGCGGATACCCTTGAACAGGCACCGGAAACACCCGTACGGGCGCTGAGTATTTTGCCTGCATCGGAACGTACATTATTGCTGGAAAACTGGAACGCGACTGAAACCCCCTATCCAGAACAACTCTGTATCCATCAATTGATTGAACAACAGGTGGGGAAAGCCCCGGAAGCCACGGCGCTGATATATGAAAATCAAACGCTCAGCTATGGACAATTGAATACCAGCGCTAACCGGCTTGCTCATCAACTGATTGCCTTGGGTGTCGTGCCAGATCAACGGGTGGTGATTTGCATGGCAAGTTCACCGGCGCGGGTGATAGCGGTGCTGGCGGTGCTGAAAGCAGGTGGGGCCTATGTACCGCTGGATCCGGCTTATCCGGGAGAACGACTGTCACATATCCTGACCGATGCAACTCCGTCTGGGGGATTGAAGACAATAGTGTTGGCGGATAATACCGGGCGGGCTGCATTGGATGAGCAAACGCTTGTGGGACTGACGGTACTAGACCCGAATATCTTACCTGACCAGCCGGACAGCAATCCGCAGGTTTCTGCATTGGCCTCCCGCCATCTGGCCTACATGATTTACACTTCTGGATCGACCGGGACGCCCAAAGGGGTGATGATTGAGCATCGTGGGCTGATCAATCTTATCCGAGATAAAATCACCCGATTCGACATTTGCCCCACCAGCCGGATGTTACAGTTTGCTTCATTTGGTTTTGATGCCGGTGTATGGGAAATCATGATGGCATTAGGCAGTGGTGCTTGTTTGGTTATTCCGGCCGAGACTGTTCGCCAAGATCCGCGTCGCCTTTGGCATTATCTGGAAGAACAATTGGTGACGCACGCCTGCTTGACCCCTGCTTTGCTGCGAGAAGGGGCCGATTTGCCAGCGATAACAATAAAACCGACATTAATATTGGGTGGTGAAGCCCCTAGTCCCGTGCTACTACGGGCACTAAGTCATCAGGCAATCCTATTTAATGCTTATGGCCCGACAGAAATTACCGTCTGTGCGACCAGTTGGCGTTGTCCATCACACTATACTGATGTGTTGGTTCCCATTGGTCGTCCGACAGCGAATACACGTATTTACCTACTGGATAACCACGGCCAGCCAGTCCCATTAGGCGCAGTGGGGGAACTCTATATTGGTGGTGTCGGTATCGCTCGTGGTTATTTCAATCGTCCTGATCTGACTGATGAACGTTTCCTGGCTGACCCATTTAGTGATGTGGTTGATGCCCGGATGTACCGAACCGGGGATTTGGTGCGCTATTTGCCGGACGGCAATCTGGTGTTTGTTGGTCGTAACGACCAGCAGATTAAAATCCGTGGTTTCCGCATTGAGCCGGGAGAAATTGAAGCTCGATTGGCAGAACACCCTATGGTGCGTGAAGCGCGGGTAGTGGCCTTGGGAGATGGGCAGGATAAGCGTTTAGTGGCCTATGTTGTAGCCGAAGCGGATAGCGGACTGGCGGCCAGTTTACACACTCATTTGAGTGCTATGTTGCCTGATTATATGGTGCCGGCGGCTTTTGTGCGTTTGGCGGCCTTCCCGCTGACGCCAAATGGTAAATTGGATCATCAGGCATTACCGGCACCGGGGGAGGATGCTTTTGCCCGTCAAATTTATGTCGCGCCACAGGGAGAAATGGAAATCGCGGTAGCGGCTATCTGGCGTGAATTACTGGGGGTTGAGCAGATTGGCCGACATGACAATTTCTTTGCCTTGGGCGGACATTCCCTGTTGGCAGTGCGGATGATGAACCGGATAGCCGCTTTCGGTGTTGACCTGCCGTTGGCCGCGTTGTTTATGTTTCCGTCACTGGCGGCATTTACCGAGAAGATCTGCACACAATGCAATGCGGGCGGTGATAAATTGCCTGAAATTAGGTCCATATCCCGTGATAGTGTTTTGCCGTTATCGTTTGGTCAGCAGCGTCTGTGGTTCCTGGCGCAATTTGATGGTGTTAGTGAGACTTATCATATTCCGATAGTCCTGCGTTTACATGGTCGGCTTAACCTCTCTGCCTGGCAGCAAGCACTGAATCGCCTGTTTGCTCGCCATGAGGCACTACGCTCGGTCTTTATCAAAGTTGATGGTCAGCCTCAGGTTGAACTGTTGCCAGCGGAGTTTGGTCTACCGGTGAAAAAATACGATTTACGTAAAGCATCTAGAGTAGATGAGCAGCTTAAGCGCCTGTGTGCACAGGAAGCTGAAACCCCATTTGATCTTGCCCGTGGCCCCTTAATCCGCTGCGTGTTGATCCAACTGGCTGAAGAAGATTACGTATTCCTGCTGACTCAGCATCATATCATCTCCGATGGTTGGTCTTTAGGGATAGTGAAATCAGAACTCGGGGCTCTTTATACCGCTTGTCTGAACCAACAGCCTGATCCGTTGCCACCATTGACCATTCAATATCCTGATTATGCTGCATGGCAACAGCGGGTGTTTTCTGGCGAAAGGTTACAGGGGCAGAGTGATTACTGGCGCCGTACGTTGGCGGATGCCCCGGTGTTACTTGAGCTGCCGACAGATCGGCCACGTCCCTCCCAGCAGTCATTTACCGGAGGGCGGGTCGCGGTGCATGTGGATGCCACTTTGGTACAGGCCCTAAAACATCTGGGACAACAGCACGGTACCACACTGTTTATGACCGTGTTGACCGCTTGGGCTGCGTTGCTATCGCGTTTGTCTGGGCAGGATGATGTCGTCATTGGTATACCGAGCGTTAACCGTCATCGGTGGGAAATTGAACCGCTGATTGGTTTCTTTGTAAACACATTGGCGTTGCGTATCGATTTATCCGGTATGCCGGATGTGGTCACCCTACTGCGGCGTGTGCGGCAGACGACATTGGAAGCGCAGGATCATCAGGACTTGCCTTTCGAGCAAGTGGTGGAAATTGTTCAACCATCGCGCAGACCGGAGCATACGCCACTGTTGCAAGTGATGTTTGCCTGGCAGGAGAATGAAACAGAGGAATGGCAATTACCGGAATTGGCGGTCACACCATTCGAGCAAGGATACGATATAGCGAAATTCGATCTGCAATTGGAATTGACAGAGAAGGCGGGCGAAATTGTTGGAGAGCTGAACTACTCTTCTGCCCTGTTCGACCATGAAACCATCGAAAGACAGGTTGGTTATTTGCAGGCCATATTGCGGGCAATGGTGAACCAGCCTCAACAACCTGTTACGGCCATCGATATTTTGTCATCCGCTGAACGGGAGCTATTACTGGAAAATTGGAATGTGACCGAAGAATCATATCCTACTCAGGTATGTGTTCATCAGTTGTTTGAACAACAGGCAGAGAAGACGCCGGATGCCATAGCGGTGGTGTATGAAGACCAGACACTCAGCTATGCGGAATTGAATGCCCGCGCCAACCGGTTAGCCCATCAGCTTATCGCCTTGGGCGTAGCGCCGGATCAGCGGGTGGCGATTTGTGTGACACGCTCACTCGCGAGGATCATCGGGTTGTTGGCGGTGCTGAAAGCGGGCGGGGCCTATGTGCCATTAGATCCGGCCTATCCCGGTGAACGTCTGGCTTATATACTCACTGATGCCGCACCGGCTAACGGGTTGAAGACAATAGTGCTGGCGGATAATGCCGGGCGGGCAGTATTAAATGAAGATGTTCTGGCGACGCGGACGGTGCTCGATCCGAATACCTTGCCGGAGCAGCCAGACAATAATCCGCAAGTCTCTGGACTGACCCCACAACATCTGGCCTATGTGATTTACACTTCCGGTTCAACCGGCAGACCAAAAGGCGTGATGATTGAACATTGTAGCGTGGTTAATTTGACACTAACGCAAATTACCCAGTTTAATGTTTGTGCCACTAGCCGAATGTTGCAGTTTGCCTCATTTGGTTTCGATGCCAGTGTCTGGGAAATCATGATGGCGCTGAGTTGTGGGGCTATACTGGTTATTCCGACAGAAACAGTGCGGCAAGATCCGCAGCGCCTCTGGCATTACCTGGAAGAACAGGCGGTGACCCATGCCTGTTTGACACCGGCTATGTTTCATGATGGTGCCGATTTACCGGCGATAGCGATAAAACCAACATTAATATTTGCAGGAGAAGCGCCGAGTACCGCGCTATTTCAGGCACTGTGCAGCCGGGCCGATTTGTTTAACGCTTATGGGCCGACGGAAACCACCGTGTGTGCGACCACTTGGGATTGCCCGTCAAATTATACAGGGGGATTAATCCCCATCGGCAGCCCGACCGCCAACAAACGTCTCTATCTGCTGGATGAACACGGCAAGCCAGTCCCATTGGGCACTGTGGGGGAATTGTATATTGGTGGCGTTGGGGTAGCACGTGGCTATCTTAATCGTCCTGAATTGACGGCTGAACGTTTCCTGAATGATCCGTTTAGTTATGAAGTGGGTGCCCGGATGTACCGGACTGGGGATTTGGCCCGCTACTTGCCGGACGGCAATCTGGTGTTTGTTGGCCGTAATGACCAACAGGTTAAAATCCGTGGTTTCCGTATTGAGCCGGGAGAAATTGAAGCACGACTGATTGAACACCCTGAGGTAAGTGAAGCGCTGGTATTGACGTTGGGTGACGGGCAGGATAAACGACTGGTTGCTTATGTGGTGGCGCCAGCGGATGACGGACTGGCGACCAGATTGCGTGAGCACCTGAGTGATATTTTGCCTGACTATATGATACCGGCGGCTTTTGTGCGTTTGGATGCCTTTCCGCTGACCCCTAACGGTAAGCTGGATCGCTGGTTGCTACCCGCACCGGGGGAGGACGCCTTTGCTCGCCAAGCTTACCAAGCGCCACAAGGGGAAATTGAGATAGCATTAGCGACTATCTGGCGCGAATTACTGAATGTTGAGCAGATTGGCCGACATGACAGTTTCTTTGCCTTGGGCGGTCACTCGCTGTTGGCTGTCAGGATGATTGAACGTTTACGGTGTATTGGTTTGGGCCTATCAGTGCAAACGTTATTCCAGCATCCGACATTAAGTGTATTGGCCCAATCCTTGGAACAGCACTGTGAAATTAGCGTGCCTGATAACGCTATTACACTGGATACGACTGTGCTAACACCAGCAATGTTGCCGCTGATTGATCTGACTCAATCTGAAATTGATCGTATTGTTGAGCAAGTACCGGGTGGCATTGCCAATATTCAGGATATCTATGCGTTGTCACCGTTACAGGATGGCATTTTATTCCACCATTTATTGGCGAATGAGGGCGATCCTTATCTGCTGATCACTCAGCAAGCTTTTGCCGATCGGCTGTTACTCGACCATTATCTGGCTGCGGTTCAACAGGTGGTTGACCGCCATGATATCTTGCGTACTACCTTTATCTGGGAAGGGTTGTCTGTGCCGGCTCAGGTAGTTTGCCGTCAGGCGCCTTTGTCGGTAACGGAATTGACGCTCGATCCTGCTGATGGGCCGATTAGTCACCAATTGGCCCGACGTTTTGACCCGCGTCGACATCGTATTGACCTGAATCAGGCACCGTTATTACGTTTCGTTGTGGCACAGGAGAGCGATGGCCGTTGGATTGTATTGCAATTGTTGCATCACCTCATTGGCGACCATACCACGTTAGAGGTAATGAACAGCGAAGTTCAGGTCTTTCTCTCCGGGCGAATAGACACTGGGAGAATAGATACTGGGCGAATAGACAGTCTGCCAGCACCGGTCCCATTCCGTCATTTAGTGGCACAGGCTCGTTTGGGTATCAGCCAGACAGAGCATACTCGTTTCTTTACCGACATGCTGGTTGAGGTGGATGAACCGACGCTGCCATTTGGGTTGACGGAAGCACATCATGACGGTTCACAGGTGACGGAATTTCATCGGATGCTGACAGCGGGACTGAACGATCGCTTGCGTGGTCAGGCGCGGTGGTTGGGTGTCAGTGTGGCGGCGTTGTGTCATTTGGCTTGGGCACAGGTATTGTCGCGTACCAGTGGTCAGGAACACGTGGTGTTCGGCACCGTGTTGTTTGGACGTATGCAGGTGGGGGAAGGATCTGATAGTGGCATGGGGCTATTTATTAACACCTTGCCGTTGCGCTTGGATATTGATAATACCCCGGTGCGGGACAGTGTACGCTCAGCACATAGCCGATTAGCGGGATTGTTGGAACATGAGCACGCTTCACTGGCGCTGGCGCAACGTTGCAGTGGCGTAGACAGTGGTACGCCGTTGTTTAATGCGCTGTTGAACTATCGACATAATACCCAGCCGGTCACACCAGATGAAATCGTGAGTGGCATCGAATTCCTTGGCGCGCAGGAGCGGACCAACTATCCATTTGTGTTGTCGGTAGAGGATGGTGGCTCTGATCTGGGGCTGACGGCTCAAGTGGTGCAACCATTCGATCCGGAACAGATATGCGGCTATATGCAACAGGCGTTGGAAAGTCTGGTGGATGCGCTTGAGCAGGCGTCCTATATGCCGGTACAGCGGTTAGAAATTCTGCCAGCAACTGAACGCACATTATTGTTAAAAACCTGGAACGCCACTGAAACAGCGTACTCTGAGCGGTTGTGCATTCATCAACTGTTTGAACAGCAGGTGGAGAAGACCCCGGATGCCACGGCGCTGATACATGAAAACCAATCCCTTAGTTATGTGGAATTGAACGCTGATGCTAACCGATTGGCGCACCAACTTATTGCGCTGGGTGTCGCGCCGGATCAGCGAGTGGCGATTTGCGTAGCAAGTTCACCGGCGCGGATAGTGGGGCTGTTGGCGGTGTTAAAAGCGGGAGGCGCTTATGTGCCATTGGACCCGGCCTATCCGGGTGAACGTCTGGCTCATATTTTGACTGATGCTGAACCGATTATTTTATTGGCAGACAGTGTTGGATATTCAGCGTTAGGTGAACAAATGCTTGCGGGGCGGACGGTGATTGATCCGAATGCATTGCCTGATCAACCGGACAGTAACCCACGACTGCCTACATTGACCTCTCGACATCTGGCGTATGTGATTTACACCTCTGGCTCGACTGGTACGCCAAAAGGGGTGATGGTGGAACATCGTGGGTTAGTTAACCTTATTCAGGATAAAATAGCCCGATTCGACATTCTGCCCGCTAGCCGGATGTTGCAGTTTGCTTCATTTGGCTTTGATGCGGGTGTCTGGGAAATGATGATGGCATTGTGCAGTGGCGCCGCTCTGGTTATTCCTGAGGAGGCTGTTCGTCAGGACCCACACCGCCTTTGGCATTATCTGCAAGAGCAGTCAGTGACGCATGCCTGTTTGACACCGGCGCTGTTGCGGGATGGGGCGGATTTGCCAGCGATAACGATAAAACCCACCTTGATACTGGGAGGTGAAGCGCCCAGTACGGCGTTGCTTAAGGCGCTGCGCAACAAGGCCACGGTATTCAATGCTTATGGTCCAACGGAAATCACGGTTTGTGCAACCAGTTGGCGTTGTCTGCCGAACTATACCGATGTGTTAGTTCCCATCGGGCGCCCAACGGCTAACACCCGTCTCTATCTGCTAGATGCCCTCGGTCAACCCGTGCCGTTAGGGGCAGTGGGCGAACTCTATATTGGTGGTGTCGGTGTGGCGCGTGGCTATCTCAATCGTCCTGAACTGACTGACGAACATTTCCTTGCAGACCCATTTAGTGAAATTGCTGATGCTCGAATGTATCGAACCGGGGACTTGGTTCGCTATCTGCCGGATGGCAATCTGGTGTTTGTTGGTCGTAACGACCATCAGATTAAAATCCGCGGTTTCCGGATTGAACCGGGGGAAATCGAAGCCCGGCTGACAGAATACTCCGGGGTGCGTGAAGCGCTGGTACTGGCTTTAGGCGATGGGCAGGATAAACGGCTGGTGGCTTATGTGGCGGCGGAAGCGGATGACGGGTTGGTTAACCGCCTACGTGAACATCTGAGTGGATTGTTACCTGATTACATGGTACCAGCGGCCTTTGTGCGGCTGGATGCTTTTCCGTTGACGCCTAACGGCAAGCTGGATCGCCGGGCGTTACCTGCACCGGGGGAGGATGCTTTTGCCCGCCAGATTTACGCCGCGCCGCAAGGAGAAACCGAAACCGCACTGGCTGCTATCTGGCGTGAATTACTAGGCGTTGGACAGATCAGCCGGTACGACAGCTTCTTTGCTTTGGGCGGCCATTCGTTGCTTGCGGTACGGATGGTTGAACGTTTACGTAATTTGGGTTTAACGCTGGCAGTACGTGATCTGTTCCAATCCCCGATACTGTCTGAACTGGCGCAAACATTGAGGCTGAATCAGACCGAAAAAGTGCCGGCCAACATGATTACACCAGCTACCACGGTGTTAACACCAGAAATGTTACCGCTGATTGATCTCACTCAACCTGAGATTGATCGCATCGTCGAACAGGTACCGGGCGGGATAGCCAATATTCAGGATCTCTATGCCTTATCGCCGTTGCAGGATGGGATTCTGTTCCACCATTTACTGGCAGACGAAGGTGATCCTTATCTGCTAGCTGGTCAAATGGCCTTTGCTGATCGGCCTTTGTTGGATCGTTATCTGGCGGCGGTTCAACAGGTGATTAACCGTCATGACATTTTACGGACCGCTTTTATCTGGCAAGGATTATCTGTGCCGACTCAGGTCGTTTGTCGTCAGGCGCCGTTATCGGTGACGGAATTGACATTAGATCCGGCAGATGGACTGATCAGCGACCAACTAGCGCAACGGTTTAACCCACGCCAATATCGTCTCGATTTGGGGCAGGCGCCATTGTTGCGCTTTGTGGTGGCTCAGGAAAGTGATGGCCGCTGGATTGTGTTGCAACTGATGCATCATTTGATTGGCGACCATACCGCACTGGATGTGATGAGCCACGAAGTTCAGGCATACCTTGACGGACAAGAAAGCAGCCTGCCCGCCCCGGCATCATTCCGCAATTTGGTGGCACAGGCTCGGTTAGGGATGAGTCAGGCAGAACATACGCGTTTCTTTACTGAAATGTTGGCTGAGGTGACTGAACCAACGTTACCGTTTGGGCTGGCGGAAGTTCGCCATGATGGTTCGCAAATGACCGAATCGCACCGGATGTTAACCCCTGCGTTAAATAACAGTTTACGTGGTCAGGCTCGGCGATTGGGAGTGAGCTTGGCGGCTCTGTGCCATTTGGCTTGGGCACAGGTGTTGTCGCGTACCAGCGGACAGCAGCAGGTGGTCTTTGGCACTGTTTTGTTTGGACGCATGGCGGCGGGTGAAGGCGCTGAAAATGGCATGGGGCTGTTTATCAATACCTTGCCGCTACGGTTGGATATGGATGATACCCCGGTGCGAGACAGCGTAAGGGTGGCACATCACCGGCTGGCGGGATTATTGGAACATGAATATGCCTCGTTGGCGCTGGCTCAACGTTGTAGCGGTGTACAGGGAGGAACGCCCCTGTTTAGTACTTTGCTGAACTATCGGCACAATGCGTCGTCGGCGACGTCGAATGAAATCATGAGCGGTGTCGAATTCCTTGGTGCACAGGAGCGGACTAACTATCCGTTTACGCTGTCGGTAGAGGATTTTGGTGATGCATTGGGGCTGACAGCGCAAATCGTCCAGCCGTTTGATGCCGAGCGGATGTGTGGTTATATGCAGCAGGCGCTGGAAAGTCTGGTGGCAGCGCTAGAACACGCCCCGGAAACCCCGGTTCGGCGGTTGGAAGTTTTACCGACAGCTGAAAGGAAACGGCTACTGAAAGTCGGCAATGGCCCGCAAACGGCCTATTCCGACCCGCAGTGTATTCATCACCTGTTTGAACAGCAAGCGGCGAAAAATCCTGCGGCTACGGCACTGGCCTATGAAGAGCAGACGCTCAGTTATGCCGAACTGAATACGCGAGCTAACCGATTGGCCCATCAATTAATTGAACTCGGCGTGGAACCTGATCACCGGGTGGCGATTTGTGTCACGCGTTCACCGTCAAGAGTGGTCGCGTTGCTGGCGGTACTGAAAGCGGGTGGGGCTTATGTCCCCTTAGATCCCTCCTACCCGGGTGACCGGCTAGCTTATATGCTTACGGATGCGGCGCCGTCAGTGGTACTGGTGGATAATGTGGGCCGTACTGCGCTGGGTGAACCTGCTCTTACGGCGTTAACGGTACTTGATCCGAATGTTCTGCCTGATCAGCCGGACAACAATCCGCACGTTCCGGCGCTCACCGCCCGACATCTGGCGTATGTGATTTACACTTCGGGTT
>NZ_JAHZMK010000069.1:0-5311 GCF_020387775.1 Photorhabdus antumapuensis | reverse complement strand
AAAACCTTGGTTTAGTGGAAACGGTGAATTTGGCGAAAAGTGCGGTGCCGAGTAGTCGGAAAATTAATGGCAAGGAGTTGACTGGGAATGTGAGCTTGAGTGCGGGGGATGTGGGGGCGTTTAGGCTTGGATTAACAGGAACATACTCTGTTAATAATCAAGTCCCTTGGAACGCAGATACGGGATTATATGATTTGCAGCGTCCTGGGGACAGCCAGCTTGTTGCTCACTTTTGTAACGGAATTGGAAGTTGTCCGGCATTTCAGCTAAAAGTGCATTACAAAAATGGAGGGATTGCTTATCGTTCAGCTCGTGATAGTTATGGGTTTGAGAAAGATTGGTCAGAGCTGGCAACAATTGAACAAATTAGCGCTGCAAATAACATTCCTGTTGGTGCTCCAATCCCATGGCCATTACCGAATGTGCCTGCTGGCTATCTGGCATGCAACGGTCAATCATTTAATAAGTCTCTATATCCGAAGTTAGCCGCTGCTTATCCATCAGGTGTGCTTCCTGATTTACGCGGTGAATTTATCCGTGGTTGGGATGATGGGCGGGGCGTGGATCATGGTCGTGGCATTTTGTCGTGGCAAGCTGATGAGTTTAAATCTCATAGCCATACTTTAAATGGAGATGATGCAGGTTCATGGGGTAGTCATGTTGGTCGGGGTAATGGTAACGCAAGGAGTATTGACTCAACTAATAAAACTGGTGGCAACGAAACCCGTCCCCGCAATATCGCATTTAACTACATAGTAAGGGCAGAATAAATGATTGAACAAAAATATTCTTTGGAACCGGAAACGACAATCTTAGGTAAAGATGGATTGGCAGAAAAAGCTGGCTGGTTGACTATCTACCATGCAGCACCTAACTCAAGGGAGTTTATCGGTGCGACACCAGAATACCTGATGAAGGGAGTTGGCATATCGGCGAGCTCCTATACAGATGCCCCGACACTTCCTGAATCCGATTCTATGGCAGTCAGACGCACAGTAGATGGAAAACTCTGGGAAATTGTGCCTGATTACCGAGGAAAAACAGCTTACAACATACAAACTCGCTTACCGCAAGAAATTACTGATTTGGGTGAATTACCCAAAACTCTGACATTCAAACAACCTGCTACTCATTTTGATAGATGGGATGGTTCAAACTGGGTGACTGACAAAGCGGCAATAAAGGATAGTGAAATTGAACAGGCAGAACAACTGCGTGACACACTGTGCACACAAGCTAATGAAACCATTATGTTGCTCCAATATGCCGTTGATACTGAATTGGCTTCGGAAGAGGAACAGGCACTGTTACTTGAATGGAAAAAATATCTGGTATTACTGAACCGTGTTGATACTTCACTGGCTCCTGATATTGAATGGCCAGAAATACCAAAATAAGTTACATCTTTTGGTAAAACATTTCCTATGAGTGATATGTTGGATCTGGCAAATTCATCAGATCACTCAGATAAAGTTGTATCCTCCAAAAATGGTCTATTATTTTAAGAGATTATTTAGTAAAAAAGGTCATAGAACTATTTAGCATTGATCCGATAGAAGGAGAACTTAGTCCATTCAATGACGTATGCTTTGCCAATAGTATTGGACATGTTTTTAATAAAATTATAAGATGCCTCGTTGCTATTCTAATGTTCTTTAACAGCTACAAATTCTGAATCAATCTTTATTTAGTACTATAAGTGCGATATCAGTTATAACAGTATTGTTAAAATATATATTGGATGCAATAATCATAAATTATCGATATCTATCAAGGGGGAATTTTTATTATGAAAAACATTATATTTATAGCTCCAGAGTTTCACTCCATTCCCCCTACCTATTCATCTGCTGTTGAATGGTGGATTTATAATGTAGCAAAGGAATCAAATATCAAAAACATGATAATTTGTAAAGGTGAGCGTAATGAAAATAAAACAGAGATAATAAATAAAAACTCCATTATATATAGAATCAGAATTAGCCGTGTCTATAAAAGAATATTTAAAAAATGGACAAGATTAGATCCATTTCCTTATAGCAAAAGAATCGCTTTAAAAATTCATCAGATAAACAAAGAAAATGACTCGATATTAATAGTTCATAACTCTATTACATTATATAACGAAATAAAAAAATTCTATCCAGAAGAATTAATGATTCTTCACATGCATAATAAAAAAAACACAGGACACCTTGATTACAGGACAAAGTTAATTACACCAAGTATTTTTTTAGCTGACTTCTTTAAAAAAGAAACTCCAGATATTAATGTAAAACTAGTCCCTAATGGTATTAGCAAAGATATGTATAGTTCTAATCAGAACTGGAACAGAGAAAAATTTAACTTACAAGATAAAGATATTGTTATTCTCTATGCAGGAAGATTAGATAAAGGTAAAGGTGTTATTGAGTTAATGGAATCAGTAGCTATCCTGAAAAATGCAATAAAAAATATAAAATTACTTATTGTGGGAGATTATAAAACTAAGAAAAGAGGAAGACTTGAAGATTATAGAAAAAAGGTTATTAAGCAAGCTAATAAGATGAGTTCATACTGTATTCTTGCGGGAAATATTTCTCCTAATAATATGCATAAAATCTACCCATTAGCCAACTTAACAGTAGTTCCATCATTAACAGATGAAGCTTTCTGTATGGTCGCTTTAGAATCAATGGCTAGTGGCACTCCTGTTCTTGTAAGCCCTAGAGGTGGAATAAAAGAATTTGTCATACATAATGAAACTGGTTTTCATTTGAAAGAGCCCCTATCTGTTGAAAGTATTTCTTTAGATATCAGTGAAACTCTGAATAATCCAAATGTAAAAGCTATTGCTGAAAAAGCAAAATTAACTGCACTGAATAATTATGATTGGAAAAACATAAGTAATAAACTTATCGATGTTTTAAACGAATGGTTCTAGAATAAAGCCGTCAATCAAGACGGCTACCATTATTGGCTATAACTGACATCAAAAATCCCAGATAAACACCTAATATGTTCAAATGAACACTTTCAAAGTTACCTCTAACGATAAAGTATCCAACAAAAGAAGCCATTAACATAATTGAAATTTGCTTTGTATATTTATTTCTACTTAAAATTAGTGTGGTTGACTCTTTTATATATATGAATATAAGATACAGGAAGGATAAAAATCCAATAATTCCCGATGAAAACCAAACTGTAAGATATATATTATGAGGCCCTAGTGAACTCTTAAATATCCATTCCTGATGATTGATAACATTATCATTGTATATAGAATTGTATATTTCATTCCCTGCCCCATATCCTAAAATAGGATTTTTTAATATTAATGTCAAAGCAGAGCCTTGAGTCCCATTTTCATATCTATGGCTACTGTCAAGTTGTTCCATTTTTGTTAACAGAATAGATTCATTGCTACTTTTATGTACTTTAACTACAGAAAAAATGGCAACTCCGGTAATTAATGTAATTACAAAAAGTTTCCAATCTCTGTTTATTAATAAGATAAGTATATACATGGAAAAAACAGCGAGCCAAGCACCTCTGGAAAGGGTTCCTAGTAAGACAAACAATACTAAGGTAGAGAACGAAATTATACCAAATAAACTGAAATAGTTACTTTTATTAACAAGGTACCAGGTAGATAGCAAAACAGGAAAGAAAAATACAATTCCATCTGAAACGCTTCTATGGTTAAAGTTAGAAAACGGCATTATATTGTTTCTATAATCGACATAATATAAGTAAATTTCTTTTAAAGTTATCAGAGATAACCCTATAAAGAAACTATATAAAAACATTTTTTTATTTTTAGGCTATTTTCCTTATATAATAAAATTAATATTAAAGTAGCAACAATAAATACATCCCTAAAAAATGGAGTTTTGACTTCACTAAAGCTAATTGCAGGGATTTTAGATATAAAAATAGAATAAACGACAGTAAGGAAGAAAATAAATAGTGCAAAAAATATTCTATTTTTTACTGCATTTAGGTATATTTTGGGGGATTTACATAGATAAAAAATCGATGTAATTGCCATCAATATAAGAAAAATATTTTTATATCTAGTTACGTCAGTTAGATAGATAAGAGAAACATAACCACCAACTAAGAAAGTATTCCACGATATATTTTTCTTTACAAACTCGATAGTCATTAGCAATACCAAAATGTGATTTATCAGTATTGTTATTTTAATACATAACAGTAAAAAGACAAAGTTTTTATATGTTATCAAATAACATATTAATATTTCTTTCAAATCTAATGCTAAATTACAAATTGTGATGCTGAATATTTTAGCCATCCGGTAATTTTGACTCTTTAGTTTACAGCAGTAGAAATCAAAAATCTGTGTTTTTTGATATTCATTACACTAAAAAACCGCTGAATTTAAGCTTTCCTATGGGTAACAGCCTCTGTTGAGAAAAAACACAGAACAATGCAATCAAGGGCCCCACGGCCCTGTGCTTATTTTGGTAATTCAGGCCATTCAACATTGGGAACTAATGAAGTATCGATACGATTGAGTATCACCCTATACTTCTTCCATGCCAATAGAGCAGTTTTTTCTTCGTCAGTAGCAATATTTAAATCAACAGCATCTTGCAGTGGCGAGATCTTGTTTGCTGCTTCTATTAGTAATATTGTTTTTTGATTTCTTACCTGCATAACCAACTCTTTCTTAGAGTAGATACGTTTTATGATTGATACTCCGTCGAATACCCAATGACCATTAATATCTATATCAACAGGTACATACTCAACTTCGGTGACACTCATATTAAAAGGAAACAAACTAGATACATCTGAAGAATATGACGTGATAATACCATTGTTATCATACTGAATTTTTATTGTATTTATAGAAAATTTACACTGACACTCGTACCAATCCTCACCTTGTTCTGAACGCAAATACATCACTGAATTATCCGATTTTCCATAAATATCCATAGGTGTATATGGGGTAAAGTTTTTTATATTAATCATAATTGTGCCACCGTTACCCAAATGCCATTTTTATATACTTGGACATAGCAAGCTGTTGCACGGTTCCAATCACCGACATCAACTGTTTGAATGAAAGAACCTTGAGGAGCGGTATAGTAACGTCCATCACGCGGAATAGTGAAAGGAGAGGATAAACGAACATCGTTAGTTACAGCGCGAACTTTAGCATCAACCTCAACTTTCGTATAAGCTCCTACATCCGTTGCTCCTAAACTAATATCACCTGCCAGCATTTTCCCATTTACTTTTCGGTTATTAGGTACTGCATTATTGGCTTTTTGAACGGTTTCCACTAAACCAAGGT
>NZ_JAHZMK010000068.1:0-2325 GCF_020387775.1 Photorhabdus antumapuensis | reverse complement strand
GCGTCTGTTGGGCCGTCAAATCCACTTTGCCGCCGCGAATAAAGCCGCTGTTGGTGAGATTGTTGGCGGTCAGTTGAGTGACGTCACGCCCGCTAATCGTGCCGCTGTTGGTGATATCGCCCTGACTGTTCAGCGCCACGGTATTGCCAGCCAGCAAGGCGCCATCACTGCTCAGGTCGCCCTGACGGACGCGCGCATAAACCTGCGGCACAGTGACTACCTCGGTTGTGCCGTCCGGCAGGGTCACAGTCTGGTTAGTCAGCCAGATAATGTCAGAGGTCAGCAGCGCCATTTGCGCCGGACTTAAGGCGACACCCGGCGTTAACTGTTGCTGTTGGCCAAAGGCGATACCGGCATCCATCAGTGCTTTAAACTGCGCTTCGTCGTCGTTGTAGCCCGGCAGATAGCGCCGGCCGGTCAGTTGGGTGATTTGGTCCCGCACCAGCCGCTGTTCGTAGAATCCATCGCCTAACCGTTTGTGGACCCGCGCCGGGTCATGCGTTAACTGTTGCCGCATATAATCCGAGCCCAGCCACTGTTTGTACTGGGTAAATTTCGGGTCGGTCTCGACCAGATAGTGGCTGTCACTGCCCGGTTGCACGGTATACAGGCTGTTATCCGGCAGGCGAGTGTTAGGGGTGACCACGCGTATCGCTGGGTCAACGGTTTGTCCTTTGACCGTTTCCGCCGGAGGCCGGTCGTCTATCTCGGTTACCGATTTGACCGCCGTGGGGGCCGCGTGTATCTGACCGGTCTGTCGGTCTGTAATCGTGATATCGGCGCCCTGCGGACGGGTATGCTCCTGCCAGGCCAGCGTTTTCAGGTCAATCGTTTCTGTCACCGGCGCGGGGTCATAATGGCTGCGGCTTTTCCCCTGCGAGGTTTTGGTGCCGCGGAATCTGGGCTTAAGTCGTTTCTTTTTCGCATACCAGTGAGTCTGGCGGCCGGCATCCATGGTGATGCGTTCGCCCTGAGTCGCTATATTGTGCAGTTCGCCGATTTCGCCGTTCAGCTCACCACCGGCAACAATTTGGCTGTCGTGATTGGTGACCTGCGCACTGTTGAGCGTGATATTACCGCCGGCCAGAATTTTACCGGGGTCACTCTGTTTGACCTGGGTTTCCTTGACGGTGCGGGTGTACTGATATTCGTAAAAGTCATTACTGCGGCTGCCGTCCGGCATGATGGCATCGTGCACGCCGTATGTGTTGTGGCGGGAGGTGTCCACCTGTGACCAGTCATAACGGGCGGTCTGGCCGCTCAGTACCGCATCGTGATGTTGCGATTTTTCCGTTTCGACGACCTGAGTCACCAAACCAGCGTTGGTGTTGTTAATCTGGTCGGCCTGAATCGTCAAATTGTTCCCGGCTTCAATCGTCGCGGCGTGGTTATTGAGCACACGGGCCTGACCGGTGGCTGTCAGGCTGTTGTCCAACTGGCCGCCAATGTGCATATCGCCCACGCTGTAAATCTGGGCATGATGCTGGTTGTTGAGTATCCCGGTGCCGATATTCAGCCTGTCACGCGCGGCAATCACGGCGGCTTTGCCGTCCTGTGCGCTGTTATTCAAGGTCCCCGTCTGGAGGGCAAGCTGGTCGCCGTAAAGGCGCCCGGTGCCGGTATTGTTCAGGGTGTTGGCCGTGAGATGGGTCAGACCGCCGTCAATCAGTCCGGTATTGTTCAGCGTATCGTGGACCTTGATTTGCGTTTGCCCGGCGCTGATTTCACCGGCGGCGCTGTTGGTAAGATTGTGGGCGTCAAGATGCAGCGCCCGACCGGCTTTTATCTGGCGGTCATTGAGCATATTGCCGGTAGTTTTCAGGGTCAGATTGCCATTGGCCGCCGTGTTGCCGGTATGGTGAAAATCCCCGGTTAAAGTGACCGCCATATCGCCCTGCGATAACAGTTGGCCGTCACCGCTGAGAGCTTCGGCGTTAATATCCACCTGTTTCCCGGCAATCAAGGTGCCCTGTTGGTTGTTAATCCTCAGATTCGGTTGCTGAGTCTCGCGGTTGATGGTGAGCTGTTTGCCTGCGGAGACCAGCCCCTGGGTATTATCCAGAGTCTGACTGATGTTCACTTGCAGGCGGTTAGCCGCCCGTAAAGCCCCCTGGTTGTTATCCACCTGTTGGGCGTTGACCGTCAGGTTGTGCGCTTCCAGTCCCTTGTCCGCCTGCGCCGTGTCACGATTAATCAGGTGAGCGGTGTTCAGGCTGAGTTGTGCGCCGCCACGGATAAGGCCGCCGGTGTTATCGGTTTGAGTTTCAACATTAAGAGTGGTGTCGCCCACCGCTTGCACCTGTCCGTGACGATTGTCGAGCTGCG
>NZ_JAHZMK010000067.1:1081-1346 GCF_020387775.1 Photorhabdus antumapuensis | reverse complement strand
CGGCGGTAGCGGTCAAATCCTGCCCGGCTTGCAGGGTC
Organism: Photorhabdus antumapuensis; assembly: GCF_020387775.1. Classification (NCBI taxonomy): domain Bacteria; kingdom Pseudomonadati; phylum Pseudomonadota; class Gammaproteobacteria; order Enterobacterales; family Morganellaceae; genus Photorhabdus; species Photorhabdus antumapuensis. Next base: position 1,308 of record NZ_JAHZMK010000067.1, on the reverse strand, counting down.
ACCTCACCGGCGCCGGTTATCTGGCTGCCGATATCTTGTTGTTGATTCAAATGGCGATAGTTATTTTCCCCCCAGTCGCCCTGCTCTGTGCGGTGTGTGCTTAAGGTGTCCAGCGTCAGGTTATGGCCGGCAGTTATCTCGGTGCGACCGTCTTTACCGGCGTTCTTCACCTCACTGGCGGTTAATTGCACATTGTTGATAGCGTTCAGTGATAAGGTGCCCTTATC
>NZ_JAHZMK010000067.1:0-965 GCF_020387775.1 Photorhabdus antumapuensis | reverse complement strand
GACTGTTCAGCGCCACGGTATTACCCGCCAGCAAGGCGCCATCACGGCTCAGGTCGCCCTGACGGACGCGCGCATACACCTGCGGCACGGTGACCACTTCGGTAGTGCCGTCCGGCAGGGTCACGGTCTGGTTAGTCAGCCAGATAATATCCGAAGTCAGCAGCGCCATTTGCATCGGACTTAAGGCGACACCCGGCGTTAACTGTTGCTGTTGGCCAAAGGCGATACCGGCATCCATCAGCGCTTTAAACTGCGCTTCATCGTTGTTGTAGCCCGGCAGATAGCGCCGGCCGGTCAGTTGGGTGATTTGGTCCCGCACCAGCCGTTGTTCGTAAAATCCATCTCCTAACCGTTTGTGAACCAGCGCCGGGTCATGCGTTAACTGTTGCCGCATATAATCCGAGCCCAGCCACTGTTTGTACCGGGTAAATTTCGGGTCGGTCTCGACCAGATAGTGGCTGTCGCTGCCCGGCTGCACGGTATACAGGCTGTTATCCGGCAGGCGGGTATTAGGGGTGACCACGCGTATCGCCGGGTCAACGGTTTGTCCTTTCACCGTTTCCGCCGGAGGCCGGTCGTCTATCTCGGTTACCGATTTGACCGCCGTGGGGGCCGCGTGTATCTGACCGGTTTGTCGGTCTGTGAGGGTAATATCGGTGCCCGGTGGACGGGTATGCTCCTGCCAGGCCAGCGTTTTCAGGTCAATCGTTTCTATCACCGGGGCAGGGTCATAATGGCTGCGGCTTTTCCCCTGCGAGGTTTTGGTGCCGCGGAATCTGGGCTTAAGTCGTTTCTTTTTCGCATACCAGTGAGTCTGGCGGCCGGCATCCGTGGTGATGCGTTCCCCCTGAGTGGCTATATTGTGCAGTTCGCCGATTTCGCCGTTCAGCTCACCACCGGCAACAATTTGGCTGTCGTGATTGGTGACCTGCGCACTGTTGAGCGTGATATTACCGCCGGCCAGA
>NZ_JAHZMK010000066.1:3123-3433 GCF_020387775.1 Photorhabdus antumapuensis | reverse complement strand
GGTTTTTGTCGTGGTGTGATTGTGGTTTTCCGCACTGGTGACCGTGACCTGTTGACCGGTCAGCGTCAGGTCTTTACCGGCAATCACCTCGCTGCCGTGAACCCGGAGCTGTTCTCCCGCGTTGAGCGTCACGTTGCCCTGACTGCTGCCGACCGTGCTGCCTTTGCTAAGCTGGCTGTCACTGTCGGTGGTGGCTTTCTGGCTGGCTTTGCCCAGAGTGAAGCCAATCCCCCCCGTGCCCATCAGGCCCGATTTTTTCTCCTGCCGTAAATGGGTTTCACCGTGAGATTCTGCGGCGGTGGTGACGGTA
>NZ_JAHZMK010000066.1:2649-2943 GCF_020387775.1 Photorhabdus antumapuensis | reverse complement strand
CGGCATTGACGTGAGCGGCGGCAGCCTTGAGGTCATGGCCGGCTTGCAGGGTCACCTCACCGGCGCCGGTTATCTGGCTGCCGATATCTTGTTGTTGGGTCAGGTGGCGAGTGTTATCTTTCCCCCAATTCCCCTGCTCTGTGCGGTGTGTGCTTAAGGTGTCCAGCGTCAGGTTATGGCCTGCGGTTATCTCGGTGTGACCGTCTTTACCGGCGTTTTTGACGTCACTGGCGGTTAATTGCACATTGTTGATGGCGCTCAGTGATAAGGTGCCTTTATCGTTCTGCACATAAA
>NZ_JAHZMK010000066.1:0-2469 GCF_020387775.1 Photorhabdus antumapuensis | reverse complement strand
TCAGCGCCACGGTATTGCCAGCTAGCAAGGCACCATCACTGTTCAGGTCGCCCTCATGGACGCGCGCATACACCTGCGGCACGGTGACCACTTCGGTAGTGCCGTCCGGCAAGGTCACAGTCTGGTTAGTCAGCCAGATAATGTCAGAGGTCAGCAGCGCCATTTGCGCCGGACTTAAGGCGACACCCGGCGTTAACTGTTGCTGTTGGCCAAAGGCAATTCCGGCATCCATCAGTGCTTTAAACTGCGCTTCGTCGTTGTTGTAGCCCGGCAGATAGCGTTGGCCGGTCAGTTGGGTAATCTGGTCGCGCACCAGCCGCTGTTCGTAGAATCCATCGCCTAACCGTTTGTGGACCCGCGCCGGGTCATGCGTTAACTGTTGCCGCATATAATCCGAGCCCAGCCACTGTTTGTACTGGGTAAATTTCGGGTCGGTTTCGACCAGATAGTGGCTGTCGCTGCCCGGTTGCACGGTATACAGACTGTTATCCGGCAGGCGAGTGTTAGGGGTGACCACGCGTATCGCCGGGTCAACGGTTTGTCCTTTGACCGTTTCCGCCGGAGGCCGGTCGTCTATCTCGGTTACCGATTTGACCGCCGTGGGGGCCGCGTGTATCTGACCGGTCTGTCGGTCTGTGAGGGTAATATCGGTGCCCTGCGGACGGGTATGCTCCTGCCAGGCCAGCGTTTTCAGGTCAATCGTTTCTATCACCGGGGCAGGGTCATAATGGCTGCGGCTTTTCCCCTGCGAGGTTTTGGTGCCGCGGAATCTGGGCTTAAGTCGTTTCTTTTTCGCATACCAGTGAGTCTGGCGGCCGGCATCCGTGGTGATGCGTTCCCCCTGAGTGGCTATATTGTGCAGTTCGCCGATTTCCCCGTCCAGCGCGCCGCCCGCCACGATTTGGCTGTCGTGATTGGTGACTTGCGCACTGTTGAGCGTGATATTACCCCCCGCCAGAATTTTACCGGGGTCACTCTGTTTAACCTGCGTTTCCTTGACGGTGCGGGTGTACTGATATTCGTAAAAGTCATTACTGCGGCTGCCATCCGGCATGATGGCATCGTGCACGCCGTATTTGTTGTGGCGGGAAGTGTCCACCTGTGACCAGTCATAGCGGGCGGTCTGGCCGCTCAATACCGCATCGTGATGCTGCGATTTTTCCGTTTCGACGACCTGAGTCACCAAACCAGCGTTGGTGTTGTGAATCTGGTCGGCCTGAATTTTCAGGTTTTTCCCCGCCTCAATTGTCGCGGCGTGGTTATTGAGCTCACGGGTCTGACCGGTGGCTGTCAGGCTGTTGTCCAACCGGCCGCCAATGTGCATATCGCCCATGCTGTAAATCTGGGCATGATGACTGTTGTTCAGTATCCCGGCGCCGATATCCAGCCGGTCACGCGCGGCAATCACGGCGGCTTTGCCGTCCTGTGCGCTGTTATTCAAGGTCCCCGTCTGGAGGGCAAGCTGGTCGCCGTAAATGCGCCCGGTGCCGGTATTGTTCAGGGTGTTGGCCGTGAGATGGGTCAGACCGCCGTCAATCAATCCGGTATTGTTCAGCGTATTGTGGACCTTGATTTGTGTTTGCCCGGCGCTGATGTTACCGGCGGCGCTGTTGGTAAGATTTTGCGCGCCAAGATGCAGCGTCTGACCGGCTTTTATCTGGCGGTCATTGAGAATATTGCCGGTGGTTTTCAGGGTCAGATTGCCATTGGCCGCCGTGTTGCCGGTATGGTGAAAATCCCCGGTTAAGGTGACCGCCATATCGCCCTGCGATAACAGCTGGCCGTCACCGCTTAAGGCGTGTGCGTTAATCGTGGCGTGTTCCCCGGCAATCAGGGTGCCTTGCCGGTTGTTAATCGCCAGATGCGGTTGCTGAGCCTCGCGGTTGATAGTGAGCTGTTTGCCGGCGGAGACCAGCCCCTGAGTATTGTCCAGCATGTGACTCACCTGGGCTTGCAGGTGGTCGGCCGCTCGTAAAGCCCCTTGATTGTTGTCCACTTGTTGGGCGTTGACCGTCAGGTTTTGCGCTTCCAGTCCTTTATCTGCCTGCGCCGTGTCACGATTAATCAGGTGAGCGGTGTTCAGGCTGAGTTGTGCGCCGCCACGGATAAGGCCGCCGGTGTTATCGGTTTGAGTTTCAGCATTAAGAGTGGTGTCGCCCACCGCTTGCACCTGCCCGTGACGATTGTCGAGCTGCGTAGTCGTCAGATTCATGGTGTCGGTTGACAACAGTTTCCCATCTCGGTTATCGATCTCCGCTTGTCCGGTGTCAACGGTGAGCTTCCCGCCTTGCAGATGCCCGTGACGGTTATCCAGCGGGCCGCTGGTGACGGTGGTTTTGCCCTCACCTATGATTAAGCCGTTTTGGTTATCCAGTAACTGCCCGCCGGTGTCGATACGGAGGGTATTGGCGGATTGTAAGGTCCCCTCGCGGTTGGTGAGCTGCCGGCTGTGAATGTCCAGCCCCCCGT